>JALURJ010000151.1 GCA_027016915.1 Desulfurococcales archaeon
TAAGGCTGTTGCATTCTGTGTCTGCAACAGAAGCTCCCATCTATATTAGGAAGCTGCCCTGCCCTAGGGTTCGTCTCTTGAGGTGTACTGAACGACCATCAATGGCAGAAGCCTATACTGCATTAAAAAGTATCCCTTTAAGCGATGGCCTGTCAAGACATACTATAATTACTTATAATTAATTTCTTTTATAGCTTTCTGGATTTTCTGGATTTATTAATAATTAAGGCTTTAATACTGCATATTAACGCGCGATAAAGGTGAGCATTAAGGGGGCCACCCTCACGTGGCACTCTAGGCTTCGATAAGGGTGAATGGTGGTGGATGAGCGGGAATGGCGTCGCTAAGAGCTAGTGCAGGACTAAGGGAGAGCGGCTCAAGGCTCAAGCTAGTGCCCCTGAAGTCCCTGCGTATACACGAACAGATCATCGAAGAGCACGTCAAGGATCTCATGGAGGACATAGCCTCTAGAGGCATCCTGATAAAGCCCATCCTCGTGGATGCCAAGACCATGATAATACTCGATGGGCACCACAGAGTCGAGGCCTTAAAGAGGCTGGGCAAGAAGCTAATACCAGCCATCCTAGTCGACTATGATAGTGACTGCGTCACGGTTTCCTCGTGGAGAGAAGGCTGGGTTGTTACGAAGGATTTAGTGAGAAGGGCTGGACTAAGCGGTAAGCCCTTACCACCCAAGACTAGCAGGCATAGGGTATGCTTCGAGATCCCCGATGTTAATATACCTATTAGTAAGCTGTGAATCCCCGGGTGGCCCCTTCACGTATTTTTGGAGCATTTAATTCTAGAGGGTGGTTCGCGGTGAGGATCTGGTATGAGTCTTTTGAGGCTCTTAGGTCTGATAGACCTCTTGAGCTAGGCGATGTTATGGAGTATATTAAGAGGATCCTATGGGATGGCGGGGTTTCAGAGACGATACCCGTAGACGATGAAGGCAGGGTTGTGGGTAACTACGAGATATACGAGGCTCTAAGAAGGCTGGGAGTTGAGAGGGCGCCAGTATCAAGGGGCGAGCCTGTTAAGATCTACGTCCCCCTGGAGGCGCTAGGGTTCTACGATGAGGTCCAGGGCTCGGCTCTCAAGGTCTTCGATAGCACCATAGAGCTATTATATAGGAACTGGCCGACACCCCTATTCAAGCTTAGGAGCCTCTCGAGGAAGGGCTATAGGGTATGGGCCAAGTGGGAGGCCTATAACCCCTTCAGCTGGAGCGTTAAGGATAGGATAGGGTGGTACATGTTCGTGGATGCCATGAGGAGGGGGAAGCTATCGAAAATACTATACGAGGCCACATCCACAAACACAGGCATGGCGCTGGCAGCCATGGCAGCGGCATACGGCGTTAAGGCTAAGCTATACCTGCCATCAGCCATACAGAAGGCCAGCGATGTACTATTGAGGGTTATGGGAGCCGATGTAGTGAGGATGCCGAAGCCCCTAACCGTGGACTTCATAGACGACGTCGACAGGGAGGCAAGGAACGTGGGGGCAACCCACCTGAACCAGTTCGAGAATGACAGGAACTTCGAGGTACACCTGAGGTACACCGCTAAGGAGCTAGACTTACAACTGCGCTCCGCCGGAATAATACCCAATGCTATAATCGGTGGCATAGGGACCTCAGGCCACATGTCAGCGATATCCCTATACTTCAAGAGCAGGTACAGAGGCGCGGTTAAGATCTATGGGGCACAGCCAGCCCCCGGCGATACTATACCGGGCATAAGGCGTGTCGAGACTGGCATGAAGTGGATACACATGGTCGAGTTCGACGGCATAATAGACGTGCCGAGAGACGAAGCCATAGAGGCAGCCGTAAGGATAGCGCGGAGTGAGGGCATACTAATAGGCTTGAGCAGCGGCGCGGTAACCAGGGCGTTCGAGAAGCTAGTAGAGGAGGGAGCACTAGAAGAGGGAGACTACATACTAGTATACCCGGACAACGGCCTCAAATACGTCGAGCAGTTCACAGAGTACCTCAAGAAGAAAGGCGAATTATAGAAAGCCCCACTCCCAGGGATCCCCCCACATTTCATCCTAACCGTATTACTCTGAGATTTTATAAGCCAGCACCTGTTAATCAGTAGTCCTCAGAGGGAGCCCTAGGTTGGCTGGCTCCACCTTAACATCGAGGCTTAGAGCTGAGGCTAGTGGGGTCTGGGAGAGGATCCTCACACACCCCTTCGTAGTAGAGCTCTATGAGGGCCGCCTCAGCCTTGAGAGGTTCAAGTTCTACGTAGTGCAGGATTATAACTTCCTCGTAGGGATGATGAGGGCCTTCTCCCTACTAGCCTCGAGGGCCGACTACGAGACTGCCCGGCTAGCATTGGAGATAGCGTATGCCGATGCCACTATCGAGATGGATAACTATGTCAAGCTACTCGGAGAGCTAGGCCTCAGCCTCAAGTATGTGATAAAGGCTGAACCTGCACCTACGAATGTAGCCTATACTAGCTTCATAGTCTCAACCTGCGCCACGGGATCCCCACTAGAGTGCCTGGTCTCCACGCTACCATGCTTCTGGTCCTACCTGGAGATAGCCGAGAGGCACAAGGATAAGCTGGAAGCTAATCCTACTGAGCTATACAGGAGGTGGGCTGAGGTCTACCTGAGCAGCGAGTACAGAGGCCTCGTGGAGAGGCTTAGAACCGCTGCTGACAAGCTCTGGTCCACACACGGCGGGGACTATGAGGGCTTGAGGAGGATCTTCCTGACCGCATCCAGGTACGAGTATATGTTCTGGGATATGGCATACAAGATGGAAGCGTGGCCCGTATAGTCATAACACAATATTATCTCCGAATTATCTCCGACTTTAGTATCCGAGTCAACGATAGGCTAGTGATGAAGGCTTTCGAGGGTGAGATAGTGATGGAACTCATCAGGGCCACCGACGCCCTTGAGAGGCTCGCAAGTATAGCGGATAGGATACTTGGCGGGCCTCAGAATGTTGACGCGGTGAAGCTCGTTGAGGAGTCTCTTGAAAGGGAAACCGGCATACATTAATACCGATATATTCATCTGCATAGCCTAGTAAGACCTACATAACGCCCTCCACAAGCACAGACCTTAACATCCAATCCTTAGGGTTTCGAGATAAAGGGAAACATTAGCTCCGACAAGAAATGACACCTAAGCTTCCTAGGTAAAAGCGCATAGACCCTAACGCTTTAGGCAAGGCAACTTCACACCAGCTATATACTTATCCAGATATTATATAATATAGAATTAAGGCATAACGTGGATCCCGGCGAGAAGGAGCCTAGCCCTTCAGCTACGAGTTATTTAAAAGTCATGCTATAACTAGATACGGTCTTTCAGTCGAAATCTGGAAGTAGCAGTCCTAGTACTTACTCTAAACTTACTAGTAAGTACTCCTTCATTACTTAGGAGAATTCTCTAAGGATTGATACTATTAATTAAAACCTTTAGAAGAGCGTGACGAGCTAGGCCGTGAGTATTAGGTACTCGGCTGGCTTCACGCCCAGCGCTGCCGCCACGGCTATCCTCCTGAATGTGTCATAGAAACCCTTAGGCTCACGCTTCACCAGGAACCTCAAGTAGATCCAGGGTACCAAAGCTAGAGTAGCGGCATCCACGGGCGCGTAGATCCATAAGTTATTATTGACGTCTATGTCGCTGAAACCAATGGCTACAAGCCCATAGATATTTGAAACATTGAGTACTACGGTGAGAGTCTCCCAAACCATGAGCTCTCTATGATAACTACTAACGACTAGGTAGAGGATCGCCGAGTGCAATATCCCAGCTAGAGCAAGCCCTGACGGAAATGCCACTCCCCGGATAGGAGTCCTATCGAGAAGGATCCTCAAGCAGGCCACTAAGGCTGCATAGGCAAGCGAGGATAAAAATGAAGAGAACACCTAGCATTAATAGTAAACCTTTACTTGCCATATAAACACTAGTAAATGATAGTAGCGTTAGGGCTTCAATGATCACTAAGACCTTAAACCCCCGCATTAGTCAAAGCACCTAATCACACCTAACCTAGATTTTAAGAGATTAATAGAAAAAACAGAATATAACTTTCTATAATATTTTATGATAGTCTTGTATGGAGTGCGCATGACCGGTGCGTTGGGGTATTATCTTTGATATGAGTGATTAAATATGCCTCCATCGCGGTCATACAGGCAACCCTAATATACCCTATGATCGCGGCTTCCCTACACGGTGCTCTCTTGTGCCACGGCGTAGTAGTGTTAGGGGTGTGTCGAATACCGTATTAGCCGGGAT
>JALURJ010000152.1 GCA_027016915.1 Desulfurococcales archaeon
CCGAAATGCCTGCCCTCGGGTTCCCCGGGCTCGCCGGTTTTGTACAGGTCGGAGGCCAGGTATGATCCTCTAACCAAGTCCATAACCATCGCCGTATGGGTCGGCATAGTTGCTATGGTCTCTATAGTAGTGTCCAAGCTACCTGGGGAGGTCCACAGCACGTTCGAACTAGTAGCTGCACTACTGGTAGCCGTCGGCCTACCTTTAGGCGTGCTTCTGGGCCTATTCCCGTTCTCGCCTAGAAGTTTCGAGCTAACGATGAGCGGGATCGTTGTTCGAAGACTGCTGAGGAGCTTCGAGATACCATACAGTGATATCGTGGGGGCTGAAAGAGCGGAGTGGAGCTGGGTAGGCATAAGGCTCTGTGCTAGTGGCGGCCTCTACGGGTACTTCGGCCTCTTCCGGTTCAGGGATCTGGGCATGGTCTGGGCCTACGTGACGAACCGACACAACGTCGTCCTCATCAAGACAAAAAGTGGAACCCTATACATGTTGAGCCCGGAGGACCCCGAAGGCTTCCTGGAGAAGCTCAGAGCCATAACATCGAGGATGAAGGCATAAGCCGGGACGGGCTAGGCCTCTTCTTCCCCGACAATCTTTCTCAGCCAACGCCCTATCCTGGCCTCGAGGTCCTCGTAGCTTACGGCGCCCACGAAGCCGTCGACCAGCTCGCCCTTGTGGAAGATCAGCGTGGTCGGCGTTGCCATCACTCCGAGAGCGTAGGCTGTTTCGGGATCCCTGTAGACATCCACCATCACGTACGCCACACCGCGGGCCCTGTTCCTGGAAGCGTACTCCGTGAATATTGGTATATAGAACGTGCATGCACTGCAGGTGGGGGAGCTCACCACAGCCACGACCAGCTTCTTCTCCCTGACAAGCTTGAGGAACTTGTCCCAACCCTGAGACTCTATTATTGCCTCACCTTCGCTCTCCGAGGCCTGGTTACCCTCCACATATTTCCGGTAGAGTTTCTCTAGAATCTCCTCAAGCTCCTTGTCCTCCACTCTGAGCCCCTGGCTAAGATCAACAAGGGGGTTTATTAAATTTTAATCTATCTTATTTAATTCATAACCATTTTTATGCACTGAGTGAACACAGAATTTTAAAAACGGACATTCCGCATTAACCATTGGTGGCGATAGGGTTGAAAAAACGTATCTTAGTAGTTGGATACGGTACCGCAGGCTCCACGGCGGCAGCATACGCTAAGCTCCAGTGCAGAGGCTGCGAAGTTGTAGCGGTGGAGGCACGCAGCTACCCGGTGTACCATCCATGCTCTATCCCCGAAGCCATAGCTGGTGGGGTCGGCTTTGAGAGGCTTAGGGAGAAGCAGCCGCTCACCGCCGGCGTCGAGGTGTATACGGGTCGGAGGGTTGTAAACATAGACTCTTCAGCCAAAACCGCCGAGCTAGACAACGGCAAGCTCCTCAACTACGACGCGTTGATCCTGACGCCTGGGTCCAGGCCAGCCGTCCCCTCACCGCTTAGGGAGCTAGCTGGGCATGCCAGAGTTTTCACGGTTAAGAACGTTGAGGATGGCGAGAGGATTAGGCAAACAGCGGTCAGATCCAGAAGAGCCGCAGTTGTCGGCGCTGGCGCTATAGGCCTGGAGGTCGCCATGGCCCTGAGGAGGCTCGGCCTCGAGGTCCACGTCTTCGAACTCCTTGACCAGGTGCTTCCAGGAGTCCTAGACCCTGACATGGCTAAGAGCGTGGAGAAGGCCCTGAGGCAGGAGGGGGTGCAGCTGCACCTCTCAGAGCCCATAGTTTCAGCGAGGCCTTCAGGGGAGGTCCTCAAAGTAGAGACTGAGGCCAGAGGCTTGGAGGCTGACCTAGTAGTGATAGCGGCTGGAATGAGGCCCGACACCGAGCTCGCCAGGCTGGCTGGCCTTAAACTCGGCGAGCTGGGAGGCGTGGTGGTAGACGAGCGCATGGAGACCAGCGTCCAGGGCATATATGCTGCAGGCGACGTCGTTGAGACCACCAACCTCCTAACGGGCAAAAAGGTGCTAAGCATGTTTGCAAGCACCGCCTTCAGGCAGGGAAGAGTTGCCGGGATAAACGCTGGCGGAGGCTCGGCCACCTATAAGGGGACCCTAACACCCTGGCTCATCCACCTCTTCACAACCAACGTGGGCGGCGTAGGCTTGACGGAGAGGCAGGCCGAGGAGTCGGGCTACAAGCCGCTCTCCATTAGGGTTCAGGCCATGGACAAGCCAGCATATGTCAAGGGAGCGTCAAGGGTTGTGGTGAAACTTGTAGTGGACAAGGAGACGGGCAGGCTTCTGGGAGCACAGTTCGCCGGAAGCACCAACCTAGCCAAATACATAGATGTCGCCTCAGCACTGATCCAGAAGGGCTCGCTCCTAGGGGACCTAATAGACCTCGAGACCGCCTACATGCCCAGGTTCAGCGAGGTCTATACGCCGCTCTTCGCCGCTGCAGAGGCTCTCCAGAGGAAGCTCACTCGTCTGGCGGCCAGATCTTGATGGGCCTCGAGTACCTGAAAACCTGCTCGCCACCGTTTTTCCTGGGCTGTAGTTCGACGATGTTGGGTATTCCCAGGAGTTTTAGGGGATCCCTCCCTCCAAGTGCTTCGCGAAGCCGGCTTTCCAGATACTGCTCTATACAGTTTTCAAGCTCGCCGACCCCCTCCTCACAGCCGTTCCGGACTATAAGTATGAGGTCAAGATCCTTGCCGCCCAGCTCCTCTATGTTGGCGGGCTCCCCTCCGTGGAGCTCGTGGAGGTAGATCTCCCTGACCCCCTCAGTACTGCTGGCTATGCACTCAGCTATAATGTCGGCGAGAAGCCTCTTGAACCTCTGCCAGATGTAGGACCGGTAGCCCTGGGAGAAGGCTCCGGGAAGCCCTCCCGTCTCTCTTACCATCGTGTCGAGAAGCTTCCTGAGCAGCGGGTCGATACAGGATACTACCTGGTTGCAGTCGACCAACAACACTCACTACCGTCCAAACTACTACTTTGCGCTACGCTCCCATATAGGTATCGGTGGTGTGAAGACGCTTCTCAGCAGCTGGCTGTAGGGGTCCCTCCTGGGATCCTTTATTACATGTATCTCGATCATGTTGGGAGCCGTGGTGTAGTCCGAGATCTCGACGCCCAGGCCCTTAAGCATCTTGTTGACCAGGGTCTCGATGGTCTTCTCCACCTCCTCCCTCTCACCCTCCACGCTGTCGTCCAGCACCACCAGTAGGTCCAGGTCCCTTCCAACATTGCCGCCCACATTGACCTCCCCTCCCGAAAGATCAACAAAGTAGATGCCTCTAAGCTTGCTCTCGCCGACCACGGCCACTATGCATTCAGCGATCACGTCTGCTACCCTCATCTTCAGCCTCTGCCACTCGGCCAGGAGGACATCTGGGGATGCTCTGAACTCGGCAAAAACCTTCCTCATCCTATCTATGCACCCTGAAAGCTCTGCCTCGACCGTGTAGTCTCTCGCTCTCCCTGGGGACATTGCTGTGTAACTCCAGGGCTCTAGTTGTAACCTGTTCCCCCTATAAACCCATCTATATATATGTATTATTAATATTTTTAGATGATATTTAATGGCAGTAAATTAACATATTCTCCCACAAACCAGCTGTGGCTGGACAGCTACCAGAAGAAGTCTGCAAGGCTCACCTGCCTCTTTAACCCTATAACGGCAAGCCTCCTAAGGGCTGGAAGGGAGACGTTGTAGACGGGCACGCCGTCCACCCGCGTCTCGGCCTGCCTAGCGTTATGAGCATGGCCATGGATGGCTATGTCTGGCCTACTCCTCCTCACGGCCTCCTCCATCCTCCGGCTGCCCATTTCCGGCCAGATCCTGCGCGGCTCTCCCTCAACGGTTTTGAACGAGAGGGCGTAGTGGGATACGAGTATCACGGCGTCGGCATTCTTCCTGGCCCTGGAGATAAGCTTCTCGACAAGTTCAGGCCTCTCCGCATAAACCCTCCAGAGCTCAGGCTTGTTCCTCCTCTGCCAGCTTGTGGGCCTGTCAAGCGCCCCGCGGGTCCCCACCACGGCCACGCGACTACCCTTGACCTCGAAGACCCTGTACTCGTCGTCAAGCCATACAACCTCGGGGTATCTTGCCCTGAACTCCTCCTCCATGCCCCAGTACTCCTCGTTTCCGAACACGGCGACTATAGGGGTGTCTGGGTACTTCTTCTTGAACGCCTCTAAAACAGGCTTCAACGCCTCCACCCTGCCCCTGAGAACCATGTCTCCTGCCCAGATCACGAGGCTACAGGTCTCAGGGGCTTCTAGGAGGCTGGCCTTGAGTAGGGAGAGATACCTAGGGCTATGGGCATCAGCAGTAGCGACAACCCTGAACCCAGGCATAACCTCCACTGGGCTAGTGTTATTGTCCTTTTCCCTATTATCCTTTGAACCGGCCAGCGGCCTAACGGAACTGTTTTAAGCCCCATTTATCCTACTCTCCGCCGGGTGCGCGGCATGACCATAGGACTGCTGAAAGGCGTGAACACGGGCGGCCACGTAGGCTGGGTGACTGTCCGGTGCAGGATCTGCAACAGAAAGCTAGAGGTAACAAGGGAGCCGGTCTACATCTGCCCGAAATGCAGGGAAACCCAGGATGCTTACTTCTGCGAGGCCCACGCTAGGAAGGTGAAGCACCGCTGCCCCTACTGCGGCACCGAGCTCGAACCGCTGGCCTAGCTGGTGCGAGAGTGGGGCTGGTTGACTCTAGTGGAGGAGTACTGGTTCGACGAGCACTACAGGGTATATAAAATCAGGCTCCGCGAGGGGAAGACCGTTCTATCCATAGATGTTTACCGCGAAGGCTACCCGCTACAGCCCGAGGATACCATGAGTCTCGGGCAGGCATCGCTTCTCTACTCGCACCTGGACCCCGGTAAACTAGGGGTCCCAGGGGTCGAGAAGGTGGAGGTGGTAGGTCTGGAGGTTCCGGGTAGGAGGGAGACCATAAGTGTGAGGGTGTACCTTGACAGGGACCCTGGGCCCGGCGAGGTCGAGGAGATCTACAGGAGGGCCCGGCGCATAGTTGAGGGCTGGGTGGACGATCGGTAAGCGTATAATGTTCGGCTTCTCCGGGTTACAAGCGGTGTTAGAGGTGGAGAGAAGGCTAGCGCTGCTACTGGTTCTGATGGTGGCTTTCCAGCCTCTCCTAGCATACGCTGCAGCCGGGCCCTACAGTTTCTCGAGGGTTGTTGAGGTCCGCGTACCAGCAGTCAAGACTCTGCCCAACGGCACAGAGGTGGGGGCGCTGGCGACACTGAGGGTTAGTGCCGCCTACCCCGGTAGCGGCCAGGTTTACCTCTCCGCCAACCCCCTGGCCGAGATAGACACGCAGGCGACTGCTAGGATAGCCGTACTGGTTGCATGCTACCTGGCTAACGCTGACCCAAGGTCGTACGACTTCTACATAACGTTCGAGACACCTTCAATCATCATAGGCGGGCCAAGCGCGGGGGTTGCCATGACCGTAGCGCTCCTAGCAGCGCTCAGAGGAGACGAGCTCAGGCAGGACGTTATTGCCACAGGGATGGTTAACCCTGACGGCACCGTCGGCCCCGTGGGCGGGCTGCTGGCGAAACTCAGAGCGGCGGCCGAGGGAGGGGCTAGCGTGTTCCTGATACCGGTAGGCCAGCGGCACACCTACAAAGTGGTGGTGGAGGAGAGGCGGCAGGGCCCCATAGTTATTAGGGAGACGAGGAGGGTCCCAGTAGATCTCGTCGAGGAAGGCTTGAAGCTGGGCGTTGACGTCATAGAGGTATCCAGCATAAGGGAGGCGTACAGATACTTTACAGGTGTAAAGATCCCGGCCCGAACAGCGGAGCTCAGGCTCCCCGACTACCTGGCCACACTGCTTTCAGAGTGGATAGACAACCACATGTCTAACGCCACCCAAGCAGCTGCGCAGGCCAGAAACCTTTCCACCACACTCCCCCAGGCCCAGCGCAACTACGTCGAAAGCCTGATCAGCGAGGCGGAGAGCCTTATAGAGAAGGCCGAAAACCTGCGCCGGGACAGACCCTACACAGCGGCGAGCATAACGTTTCAGGCAGCGGTGACGGCACAGCACGCCCTGGCCGTGGCCAGCGTGCTGAACGGCGAGAACCCTGAAACCCTGGTTAACAGGCTGCTGGAGGAGGCGGAGCAGCTGATCAACTCCACCGAGGATGTGCTCTCAAGGAGCCCCCGGAGCTACGAAGAGCTAGAACTACTAATCGCCGTTGCCGACAGGTACCACTCAACGCTCGAAGCGATATCCAATGCAAGGCGGCTCCTGGAAGCCGGAAAGCTGTACGACAACCCGGCGACGGGTTCCTGGGGCGCCCTCCACGAGGCCGTCTACGCTAAATGGCGCGCCATAACTGTGGCGGAGTGGCTGGAGCTGCTCCCAGAAGTGCCAGCGGGAGAGGAGATACCGAGGGAGAACGTCGACCTGCTGGCGAGATTCATGCTATACTATGCGCAGAGCGTCCTCAGCTACGCCACAGCCCTCTACGAGGACCTAGGCATGTCCAGCGGCATGCTTAGCAAGGGAGAGGACCTCTACGCCAAGGCGGAGGAAACCTACTCTGAGGAGGACATTTACGGCTCCCTCAGCTACTCCCTCGACGCCGCTGTGCACGGCACCCTAGCCATATTCGCCGCCTTCACCGCAAACCTGACAGCAATAGCCGAAACCTCGAAGGCTGAAGCCTACGACGCGCTGGCCAGGCTCTCCGACCGCGGCGTGGCGCCGCCCCTAAGCCTCAGCTACCTGGAGTTCGCCGAGCACCAGGATAGCCCCGAACTAAGGCTCTACTACTACGAGCTAGCCGCCTCATACCTGAAGACGCTGTACTACCTGTCCTCATCCAGCCCCCCGACGGCTACAACCGCCACTATACCCCAGCCAGCGGCCAATACCACTGCCACGGTGACCGTGGAGAGAACTGTTACCGAAACCGTAACGCGCATACAGGGCGCCGCAACCCTACAGCTGCCTGTGGTAGTGGCGGCGCTGCTCATAGGCTTCATCGCGGGAGCAGTTGTTGCACTGGTAGCTGGCAAACGCTAGGCAAAGGCGCTGAGGAAAACATTTTTGAACATACCCCAGCAACATCTATGCTGCCGACTTCTCCAGGCTGGTCAGCGGAGGTGTTAGAAGTGAGGGTCAGGGTGGTAGGGTTCAACGCCTCGCCGCGAAAGTATGGAGGAACAGCAAGGCTCCTCAGAGTAGCGCTGGAGGCCGCTAGGAGGGAGGGAGCCGACACGGAGCTTGTACACCTTTACGACTACGAAATAAAACCATGCCTGGGCTGCCTCTCCGACGTGCAGGAGGCTTGCAGGCCCCCCTGCGTCATCGACGACGACATGAGGATCCTCTACGACAAGGTGCTTGGAGCGCAGGGCCTGATCATCGCTACACCCGTCTACTGGTATGGGCCCAGCGGGCACCTCAAGAACTTCCTTGACAGGCTAACAGTGTTCGAAAACATGGTTCTACTCGGCGACAGAAGCTGGGTTGAAGGCAAGGTGGCCGGAGTGATAGCTGTAGGCGCAGATAGCGGCGAGATAATGACCATCTCGTACATCCTCTCAACCCTGAACTCGATGGGGGTGGCAGTGCCGCCCTGGGCCCTGGCATATACCAAGCTGTCCACCAACGCTCTAAGCGACAGGAACGCAGTAATGGATGCAGCCAACGTTGGCCTAATTGTGGCCAGAATGGCCCAAATACTTGCAGAGCACGGGCCCCGGCAATGGTACGAGCCCGAACTCCCATGGCTCGAAGACTACATTTCAAGCCTGAAGGCCGAGGCGGAGCACCAAGCCGAGAACGAGCTACGCAGCAGGGAGAACCTCTGGAAGCGCCTCCTAGAGAAGAGCGGGGCCAGCAGCGAGGAACGGCAAACCTAGCCTCACCGAAAAATATCGTTTAGGCCGAGGAGGCTTACAGCTCGCCTTCGCCGTGCCTCTTAAACACGTCCAACACTATGGCCGGGCACAGCCTCCTCACTCCCGGAATCCTCCCTACCTCTTCGAGGATCGAGGTTAACTCCTTGCTGTCCCTAGCCCAGATCTCGGCCATGACCATGTGATCCCCTGTTGTGAGGGCCAACCACTTGACATACCTTCGGGCCTTGAGCTCCTCCGACACAGATAATAGCTTGTCGGAGTCCGCGTCTATGCCGACTATCGCTATGCTGTGGTAGCCCAGCTTGCCAGCGTCCAGGACCACGGTGTACCCTGTTATAACGCCCTGCTCCTCCAGCCTCTTCACCCTCTTCTTCACCGCTACATCGCTTATCCCAAGCTCCTTAGCAAGCTCCGTGAACGACGTCCTGGCGTTCCTATATAGGCGCCTCAGTATGGTTAGATCTTTTTCATCCAACTTCGCAGGACCCAAACCCTTCCTGGAAACCATTTTCAACATCTCCGTTTATAATTTAGAGAAACCCCTTTAAATATTAATACCATTAGAAGCCATGCTCTCCGCGGAAGAGTGTAAGCAGAGGGCCTTATAAAACTCTAAATAAGTGGCACCTTCAAAATAACGGGTGAGGCTGGGCCTTATGGTTCTAAGCGAGAAGGGCGAAATACTCCTAATCGGGCGGTATCCCCCGCTTCTCATGTTCCCCCACGACGCCGACATGATCACGGTGCTCCTAGGGTTCAACAGGAGGGGCGCTAAACACGCGGTAGTGTTCGACGACGAGATGAGGCTCCGCGGCATGCTCTCCCTCCGCGACGTCGTGGACCTCCTGGGCGGAGGGGAGCGGTGGAGGAGAATAGTGGTCGAGGAGAGGGGCGGCGACCTCTACAGGGCTCTCACCGAGCTGAAGGCATCCGACCTCATGGTGAGCGACACACCCCATGTTGTTGTCGGCGAGACCAGGCTCGACGAGGTGGTGGAGATGATGATGGACCACAGGCTGGGCGCTGTCCCCGTGGTTACCAAGGATATGAGGGTTGTTGGCATGATCTCTGAGAGACACATATCCGAGCTCATAATCGACACAACGATGTATGTAAGCGTCAAGGAGATCATGTCAAGCCCCGTCGTCACAGCAGAACTCTCGACAAGCGTCAAGAGGATACAGGAGATCATGACTGAGAAGAGGATCCGCAGAATACCTCTCCTAGACTCGCTGGGAAGCCTGGCCGGAATAGTGACGATGAGGGACATTATCAGGTACTATGCCGCCGAGCCGGTGCTGGAGAAGATCAGGGCTGGGAAGCTGGAGGACGTCTACAGGGAGCAGGCGAAGAACATCGGGTCGTACAGGATAGCCACCGTCAACGAGAACAGGGATGTCTCGCAGGCTGTGAGGATTATGAGGGCACACGGCGTTGGGTGCTTACCGGTCCTCGACAATGAGGGGAGGCTTGTAGGCATAATAACGGAGCGCGACATACTGACAAAGCTTCCCAGGAGGGTGGGTGTGGAGAGGTTTGTGGACACTCTGAGGCACAGGATCTTCATCGGCCGCGTGTTCTTCTAGTAGGTGTCGCTGGCAGCATACTCGCCAACATCCTCCCCCACCTCATCCCTCGCTCCCCACCCCTCAGGGCATCCCTTGCCATGCCTTATGGGTTTCCTCAACCTGCTGAGAAGCACAACCCTGCTAGGCACGCTCTCGGAGACTATGGGGTATCCCATCTCCTCGGCCACCATCTCAGCGAACCACCTCACCTCCTCGTGCCTCGGCATATTCTCCTTGCTCAGTCTTTTCCTCGACGCGCCCACGTACATGTAGGCCTTCACCTCCACATAAGTCGGCTGGGCTCTCTCAAGCATCTTGGCGAAGCCCCTAGCATCCTCCCTCGACATGTTGAGCCCCTTGATGACGGTGATCCTTATGGCCGTTGGGCTGCTGAAGCTGGGCAGGATCTCGAGGGTCTTGTTCACCAGCTCCCAGGCCCTAGGGACGAGGGGTCGGTCAAGCCTCTCAAACATTTCCTTGTTATGCGCCTCCACGGAGACGTAGAGCTGGCTGGGCTCCTCATCCAGGTTAGCAAGCACGTCCGGCCTGACGCCCCGGGTCACTAGGAAGGTGGTGAGTCCCAGCCTGTGAAACACGGATATGAGCTCGCCCAGCCTCCTGTAGAGGGTTGGCTCACCGGTGAGGCTTATCGCCACGTGCTTCGGGTCCATGGCCTCCTCAAAGACCCTTGGATCTACCTGTGGATGCCCCTTATAGCCGGAGAGAATTCTTCTCTGCTCCTCGACCACGGCGCGGGCAAGCTCCTCCGGGTCGTCGGCATAGGGCATCCTGACCTCGTCCCACTCCACGCCGACATCCTGGGGCCTCAGCCTCCAACAGTGGAGACAGGCGTTCCAGCACCATAGGCTTGTAGGGCTCATCTGGATGCAGCGGTGGCTCTCTATGCCGTAGAACTTACACTTGTAGCAGAACCTCCCCTGGGTGAGGGCCATCTTGGTCCAGTGGCAAGTCTTAACCACAGTATGCCTGCCAACCACGTGGTATCCCTGTCTCCTCAAAATATTGTTCAGCACCGTGTAGGGGTCCCCCGCCTCCACGAGCAGCCTCCTCTTCCTCCTAGTGTGCGGCACCGGGGCTCTCCTCTAGGCGAGGCTTAAAGGCGGGCGAGCCTAATTATTGTTGCCGCGGCTCCGCTAGGTTAATTGGTTCGCCAATGCTATAGTTAGGATGGTTGTAGAGGGGTATGTCAACCTGGGTGTACCTTAGGCCCGACGCGCTCCTAGTGTGGCGGGACCCGGCGGTGCTTAGGGCGCTCCAATGGTACTACAGCGTGATGAGGGATAGGAAGCCCGCCAAGTTCATGATAGCGAAACGCGTAGAGGCTCCGGACGACCCCTACAGCATGAGCCTCGACGAGCTCTGGAGCCTCCACGACAAGCTGCAGGCAGAGTTTAGGGATGCATGGGTCGATATAAAGGAGGGCTCGCTCACCCTCTCGGAGCTAGGCAAACCCAGGTGGAGCTTCCTGGACGTCAAGGTGGCTATAGCCCGCCAAATGCTCAGGGCGTGCACCTTCTGCGAGAGAAGGTGCGGCGTTAACAGATACGAGGAGGCCAAGGGCACCTGCAGGCTCGACGCAAGGACCTTCGCCGACACATGGTTCCACCACCTCGGGGAGGAGGCACCCCTGGTCCCCAGCGGAACCATATTCTACGGCAGCTGCAACTTTAGATGCGTCTTCTGCCAGAACTATGAGATCTCCCAGGTAAACCCCTTCTCGGGCGAGGTGGTTGACGCCAGAAGGCTGGCTGCGATCCAGAGGAGGCTCAGGGAGACCGGGGCCCGAAACATAAACCACGTAGGCGGGGACCCGACCCCAAACATACATACAATACTGGAGAGCCTAGGCCACCTCGACACCAACGTGCCCCAGCTCTGGAACTCCAACTTCTACATGTCGGAGGAGTCCATGAAGCTCCTGGTCGACGTGATCGACATATGGCTCCCCGACTTCAAGTACGGCAACAACAAGTGTGCAGCCAGGCTCTCCGCGGCGCCCAAGTACTTTGAAACAGTCACAAGGAACCTCAGGATAGCCGTGCAGCACGGCGACATGATAATCAGGCACCTAGTACTGCCCGGCCACCTGGAGTGCTGCACCAAACCTGTGCTTAAATGGATAGCCGAAAACCTGCCCCGGGACAGGGTGCTCGTCAACATAATGGACCAGTATAGGCCGGAGCACATGGTGGCCCGCTACCCGGACAGGTGGCCCGAAATAACGCGCAGACCCACTCCCAGGGAGATCAACGAGGCCTACAGGTATGCAGAGGAGCTAGGCCTCCACTACAAGCAGGTGAGCCGCTGAATGACGGGGCCAGGGCCCGGCAAGGTGCCGGTAAGGGACGCTGAGGTGATCCTGATCTCGGCGGAGGGGCCGAGGAGGCTGGAGGCCGAAGTCTACATCCACCTGAAAGGCTACTCGCGCGCTAGGGTCACCCACCTAGATGTCGAGGGGCCGGGGCTCAACGATTTCTTCCCTCCAGGCACCAGCTTCTACGCCCGGACCCGCGGAACGGTAAACGGCATGGTCCTCGACTTCTCCAGGTACATGAGGGGCGTGTATGTGGAACTGGTGTCGCCGACCCTGCGCAGGGTGGTTAGGCCCGGAGAGACAACCATAGTTTACGTGGGCGGCAAGAACGGCGGAATATTCCTGGGCTTCAAGAAACCCTACGTGGAGAGGCTGGAGGCGCTGGGGGCAGAAATGTGGACCTAAAGCCTAGACCCCCGCTCTGGGCTCTACGCCTCCCCGGAACCCTGCCCCTGAGCCAGAAGCCCCCGGCTCCCGAGGGGAGTAACGTTAATGTCTGCAAACATGAATCTAGATCATCCCAGCTTAACGCAGAGCTGCAACACGTGATGGTGGGCGACGAATGAAGGTGCTCATCCTCGACGGCTATAC
>JALURJ010000153.1 GCA_027016915.1 Desulfurococcales archaeon
GCCCTATGTAGGTCTCAAGGCTCTTAACGGACTCGTCGGCCCCCGGGATTTTGGGGACCCTCATGTATATGTCCACGTTCACGTGGCCTACTGCGAGGTGGGTGTGCATGGCTCTACCGCCCAAGCAGGGATGGGTAGAAGTGCTTCTTACCCTTGGAGCCCTTGAGGCTGTCCCACTCGTAGAGGATCCTTACAGCCTCGTTGGCCACCCTTATAGCGTCCTCCAGGCCAGCGTTGGGCACGAACTCATCGGTAACCCTGTTGGCGACGGCCGCACAGATAGCCCCGGCCCGTGCGCCGTAGATGCTGGCCAGCGTCAGTATGGCCGCTGCCTCCATCTCAAAGTTCAGCACCCCCGCGGCCTGGAGGTCCGGGATAAGGCTATCCATCCAGCTCTGCCTATAGCCCCGGTAGCCGGGCCGGGCCTGGCCCGTGTAGAACGAGTCGGTGGAGGCCGTGACCCCGAGGTGATACCTGACACCCAGATTCTCGGCTGCCTCCACCAGCGCCAAAACCACCTCGTAGCTGGCGGCTGCGGGGTACTCCACGCGGACGTACTGCCTGCTCGTCCCCTCTAGCCTCACAGCGGCGGTGGTTATGACGAGGTCGCCCACTCCTACCTCCCGCCGGATGGCGCCGGTTGTGCCAACCCTGATGAATGTGTGGGCACCCACCCTCAGCAGCTCCTCCACCGCTATGGCTGCCGATGGGGACCCTATCCCCGTACTGGTGGCCGAGATCGGCGCACCCCTGTACCTCCCAGTGTAGGTTGTGAACTCCCTGTGACTAGCCACGTGCCTTGCCTCGTCCCAGTGCTTAGCTATGAGCTCCACCCTTCCCGGATCGCCGGGGAGCAGGACGTAGGGGGCCACGTCGCCGGGTTTGACCCAGATATGGTATTGGAGGCCCTCAGGCGTCTCCGGCAGGCTGGCCGACTTGAGCTTGCCTGTCATAAGGGAACCCTCCGCCGACGGCTGGCTTGTCACAGAAAGGTGAGTATGGGTAAAAAGTGGTTTGGAGAGGGCGCGGTTATCCCTGGGCCTCCTCGCCAGCCTCGGCAGCTTCGGCTGCGAGGAGCTTCTTAAGCTCATTGGTGGCGTTCCTGCTCAGGATCTCGTCGCGGTCGTAAACGTCTATCCTAACATCCTCTATCTTGAGCTCGCCATCCCCTATGCTGTAGTCGACTTCTATGTTGACAACCGCCTCCTTAGGTATCTCGAACCTCTCCACGAGGACCCTGTATATCTTGCCGTTGAGGTCGGAGAGCAGCTGGTTAACCGCCTTCGCGTCGAGCTTGCCTTGCTTATAGTGCTCCCTGAGGGCAGCATTGAACACTCTGCGCAGCTTTATAGCGTACCCGCTTACACGGACGGGGCCAGTCCTAAGTGTCTGGGCCAACTCCTCACCCCTACTATATGATCCTTAGGGGTGTAGTAGATATTAACGTAACGTGGGGGCGGCGCAAAAGTACAGGTATATAGAGGGGCTACACCCATACTGTGAGAGGGGGTAGGTATTGGTCCACTGGGCAGACCAGCTGGCCAGCAGGGTTGCAGAGGAGCTTAGGGCCAGGGGCAAGGAGGTATACGTGTTCAACGGAGGGCTCTCCGTCTCAGGGCTCCAGCACATAGGCAGGCTGAGGGGAGAGATAATCCTGGGGGAGGTTGTTAGGAGAATCCTGGAGAACCAAGGGTTCAGGGTGAAGCAGTACATAACACTCTACACCCAGGACGCCTGGAAGGGCAAGAAGCAGCAGAGGGAGGCGTTCCCCGGAGGCGAGGGCGACCAGTACGTGGGGTGGCCCCTCATAAGGGTGCCCGACCCCCACGGCTGCCATGACAGCTGGGTTGAGCACTACTGGGAGGACTTCGGCCCCTACATAGGGGAGTTCACCGACGGCAGGGTGGAGGCCATCACAACAACCGAGATGTACCGGGGCCCCCTCAAGGGGATAGTCAAGGAGATCTTGTCCAAGAGGGAGGAGGTGCGCCAGATCATCAACAAGTACAGGGCCAGGAGGCCCTACCCGGAGGGCTGGATACCCTTCGAACCCATATGCGCCAAATGCGGCAGAATAGACAAAACCAGGGCCCTCAGGATAGTTGACGACGAGCACATCGAGTACGTCTGCGACAACTGCGGCCATAGAGGCGTGGCTAGCATAGAGGAGGGCAAGCTCAACTGGAGGCTCGAGTGGGCTAGCGTGTGGAAGGCCCTGGGAGTAGACTTCGAGCCCTTCGGCAAGGACCACGCGGCCCCGGGCGGAAGCAGGGATAGCTGTGTCGAGCTGTCCCGGGAAATCCTGGGCTACGAGCCCCCAGCCGGGCAGCCCTACGAGTGGGTCGCCATAAGAACCCAGGCAGGGGTCTCCGACATGAGCAGCAGCGGCTTCGCAGGCATAACTCCTAGGGAGTGGCTTCAGGTGGCCCACGCCGAGATCCTCAGGTTCCTATACCTCACCACGCCGGTGATGAGGAAGGTGGTTGTCAACCTGCTCGATATTCCCCATTACTACTCCAGGTACTATAAGGCCATGAGGCTTCACCACGGGCTGGACAGGGAGGGAGGAGAGGCTGCCGGGGAGGCGGCGAGGAGCTACGAGCTATCCCAGCTGGGCAGGACGCCTGGGGAGCCTGTGCCCGAAATACCCTACCTCCACGCCGCACTGCTCGTCCAGGTGCTCCCTGAGGAGAACAGGGTGGAGGAGGCTGTGAAGAGGCTGAAGCGCAGCGGCCACCTACCAGAAAAACCCGAGCCCCACCAGTTGAGATGGGCGGAAACCCTGCTTGAAAAGGCTGCAAACTGGGTTGAGAAGTACGCGCCGCCAAACCTGAGGATAACGATCCTCGAAGAGGTTGACAGCAGCATCCTGGAAACCCTCACCATGAGGGACAGGCTCAAAGGCCTGGCCGAGGCCCTAGCCAAGGTGGACCCCTGGACCGAGGAGGGGATAAAGCAAGCCATGATAGAGTATACCAAGAGCTATACGCCCCAGGAGAGGAGGCAGTTCTACCGCGAGTTCTACAGGGTGTTCCTGGGTAAGGACTCGGGGCCCAGGGCAGCGCCGCTGCTAGCCGTGATGGATAAGGATGCAGTGCTCAGCCGGCTCAGGAGGCTATAGCCCAGACCTACCTTGGGAACCAGTAGAATGCTAAGGCCATCCCCGTCTCCCACTGCCTGTCCCTGCCATCCCTCTGTTCCCAACCCAGTCTATCCGTAGTACCACCAACTGCCGGGCCTCGCCGCGCCGAGACAGCCTGTCCAGGTCGGCCCTAAATCTGTACATGGCCTCAAAGGATACGGGCTCCCGACCCACGCCCGCACCGTGGAACTTCTCCCTGTTGGACTCCAAGACCCACTCCACCCAGCCTATACCCGACATGCTGGAAACCCTCGAGGCCCTTAGCACGAGGCTCGTGTTGATAGTTGTTTCCTCGGCTGGGATCCCGTGTCTCCAGGTCCCAGTAAGGGTTCAAGCTTATCATAGATCCCGTACTCGTAGCTCGGGCAGAAGTCCTCTAGCTCGAATACCCTGCCCCCGTAGTAGTCGAGATTCGGGTGGAGCCTCAGCCTCTTGAACTCCCAGCCACCCGTGTAGGGGCTGGAAGTGGAATTCCTGGACAACCAGGCGCCAGGATATACCTTCACACCCACCACTCCCATGTAGTAGGGGTCCTCTAGGCCGGGCTGGGACGCGTTATACACGCACTCCAGCCTAGCGGTACTCATCGGAGACCACAGGTTGCCGGAGTACCACACCGCCCGAGTTGTTGTAGAAGCTTCTGGACTGTAGAGCTAGGCACGGGCTCTTGACAGGAACTCCGCCATGCTGAAGGTTTGGGTTAGGGGCTCTGCATAGATGAGGAGGGGCCTCCAGGCGACGCTAGGCCTATGGCGTATATTGTGGTACAGTTGCCTGCTGGGACAACCATCGCTAGCGGAGCAATCTCCTCAAACCAGCCTGTGCGTAGGAGGGCCTCCGAACCTCTGTCATCGGCTATGCCTAGCCTCCCTCCTCCACCCTGCCAGCGATGATAAAGGGTTCTGCATCCACTCCGGTGCCGGGAGGCTGCATGCAGCGGGCTTGCCTGCCGTAGTCGGGTTGCTCTGGTAGAGGACGGTGAACAGCAGGGTGGCAGCAAGTATGGCCAGCGATAAGCCCAGCAGCCTGCGGGAACCAGGCGTAAAGGAGCCCTCAGGAGCTACGTGATACGTTGTTCCCAGTCCTCAGCTTTCCTGGCCCTCTTCACGGCCTTGAGGCTCGGCTGAGCCGGATGCTCATCACCGCTACTCTAGTTTGGGTGCGAGGAGGTATTCAACCCTACCCTCGCCGGGGAGGCTGAAGCCCAGCCTTAGGGGTGCGTCTGTCGAGAACTCGACCGTCACCAGGTCGGCCACCTTGGTGAGGGAGAGCACGTGTTTCAGGTAGTCTATCGAGTATCTTGCCTTGCTGGCCTCGGAGACGTTGTACTCTATGAGCTGGCCCGTCTCCGCCGTCAGCCTTGTCTCGGCCCCGCTACCCTCGGGCCCGACGCCCCTTATGTAGAACACTGTTGTGTCGGGAGCGTCGAACTCCACGGTATCGCCCACGGCTTCGGCGTCTCTTATGGCGTTCTTCACCAGGTCGGCCATCAGGGTGGCTGAGGCGTTGAAGCTGAACCTGGCCTCGGGGATCTCGGGCTCCAGGACGTCCAGGTTTAGGATGGAGTACCTCCTCACCACGTCGCCAACCATCGTTATGGTGACCCTGTCGCCCTTAGCCTCTATCTCCAGGCGGTCCCCCCTCTTCCCCCTCTTGAGGAGTTTGAGGAAGTTGGACACGTTGAACCCTACGCTTGTCTCCTCCTCGACGCTGTACTCGAGGAAGGCGCTTGGAGGAAGCCTTATGTCTATCAGGGCTATCTTGGCGGGGTCGAGGGCCCTGATCCTCATCCCTTCGGATGTGAGCCTCATCGACACCTCGTCTATTATCTTGGCCAGGGCCTCAACCATGCTCTGGAAGGCCTTGGAGTCTGGATAGGAGATCCTCGCTATGGCTTCGTCCCCGGACATTTCCGTACCCAGTATTATAGGCGTGGCGAGGCATTTAATGGTTATTCACAGCCCGGCGGCGGGCAGGTCAAGCTCGTCGACATAGTATTCTACCCGCGACACGAAATCGTGGAACACCGATACAGGCACAATACCCACACCCTCCAGGCTCCTAACCCCAGGATCCGTCAGGGTGACGATCACCGCCACCAACCCGCCGCTGGGAGGTGTGAGGCCCGTCTCCCCCCACCTCGAAGCCAGGATCTCCACCCTCTCCCTGTGCCGCCTAGCAGCCTCCACAAGCCTGGAGGGTGCAGCGGTCCTCGGCGACCAGTGCTTACAGTCTATGGCGATGCCGTAGAGCCTTCCAACACCCACAACGTCCACCTCCACGGCCCTAGGCGGCTTTAGCCGCAGGTTCCTCGCAACGGTGTAGCCGTACTCCTCCAACGCCCTGGCAACGAAGGATTCGAAATGCCTCCAGTCCAGGTGCTCGGAAACCCGCCTCGGGTCCAGACCCGTCCCCACAGCATGGAGCGCCAGCTCCACCGGGTCGACTACCCTGTAGGACCCGTTCAGCTCCTCCACGAGCCCCTGCCTGGCCAGCTCTCCCAGCACCATGCCTACAAGTCTCTGGGGGGCTCCCAGCCTCCCGGCGATGCTGGCCGGTGTCCGCGGCTCGCTCGGAGCCTCTAGGAGCGCTGCTAGGACTAGCCTACGTATTTGGGAAAGCGCCACCGGGTCTCCCTGCAGTTTTGTGGGCGGGAACGTTTTAATCAGCCTTGCTCCACCTGTCACATGGTCGCGCTGGATGCTTGTAGCCGCCATGGTGCTAGCCGTTGCCTCGGCCACCCTATTCTACGCTGCTGGCCAGCCAGCGGCAGCTGGTCTGGCGGTCCTAGTTTTTCTAGCAGCTTCCAGGATGGAGGAGAGGGGCCGCCCCTTCCACATACTGTTCTCCGTGCTCCTGGCATCGCCCATGTTCCTCCTGGTTAGAAGGCTTGCCTTAAGCTGCGAGGGAGGCCTGTATGCGTGGCTCATGCCTGGAATAGCGGCGCTGGCCCTGGCCGCTACTGTGGCCCTCCTCCCGGTAGAGGAGGCTGTGAAGGAGGAAGCTGTTTACCTGCCTAGAACCATTAACATCATGCTCTCCCTGGACTTCCGGCTGGCCCTCCTAGCAGTGCTTTCTGCTGCCGCACAGATAAGTGTTGCACTTCTCTACCTCGCATTCCTCCTGATATTCACGCTAACCCTGCTCTCCGCGCTTTCGAGGAAAAGGGTTCCTGGGAGGCGGCTAAGTTAATTATATACCCATCCCGTAAATGGTGTTCCGGGAAAGGTGCTGAGGGTGGAGCCAGGTATAGAGGCGGAGCTGCTGGAGTACTGGAGGGGCAGGAAGAAGCTCATCGACGCTGCCATCGAGAGCCTCCTGGAAAGCGCTGAGGAGGCCGGAGCCATAGAGGTTGCCAAGTACATTGCGAGGGGAGGCAAGAGGTTCCGCGGCGTGCTGGTCATGCTTTCATGCGAAGCCCTGGGCGGGACGCCTCAGGAAGCCCTGGACGCTGCCGTCGCCGTAGAGCTCGTCCATGCTGCAAGCTTGGCTCTGGACGACATCATAGACCACGACATGTTTAGGAGGGGGAGGCCGGCCGCCTGGGTTGTCCACGGAATATCGCGTACTGTCCTCATCTCCAACTTCGTGATCCCTCTGGCTCAGAAACTTGTGGAGAGGTACGGGTTCCGCGCCGTCCAGCACACTATCCAGTCGTGGCTAGACGTGACTAGGGGCGAGATCCTGGATGTTTTCAACGTCTCCCCCTCTCCCAAGGCTGGCCCAGGCCTCTACGAGAAGATAATTGACCTTAAGACTGGGAGCCTTTTCCAGCTCTCCGTCGACTTGGGGATAATAGCGGCTGGCGAGAGGAAGTACAACGGATTCCCGCTCTACGGTAGGCTTCTGGGCAAGGCGTACCAGGTGGCCGACGACATCGTCGATCTAAAGCTCATAGCCGAGGGTAAGCTCAAGGAGATCCACCCCATACTCAACCTGGCGGCGGAGTGGATGGCTGGGAGGGAGGTGAAGCTGCCCGAGGAGGCTGAGGTGGCCGTGGAGTGCGGGATCAGGAAGTTGAGGAGCCTCGTGGCTGAGGCCATGAGGCTTGCCGACACGCTTCCGGCCACGAGGTTCAGGGAGTACCTTAAAGCCATACCTATATTCATGGCTTCTAAGATGCTGGAGGAGAGCGGGCTCAGCCTCTAGTCCAAGATTTCTTGGAGGGGCTTGGCTGTGAGGGTGGCCATTGTTGGTGCAGGGCCTGCGGGGGCGAGCCTCGCCTATTTCCTCCGCGGGAGGGGTGTTGACGTTGAGGTTTACGAGGCTGGGCCCAGGCCCGGCTTCAAGCCCTGCGGCTGGGGTGTGCCCAGGGAGATCGAAGAGTTCCTCCCCGTGCCGCGGGGAGTAGTCAAGGTTAAGCTTAGGGGGTACCGGGTTTTCCTCGACGGGAGGCAGATCCACGAGGATACGGGTAGGAGGACTTGGGGCTACATTGTGGATAAACCCCACTTCCTGGAGAAGCTTCTGGAGGGCGTTGAGGTCCACTACTCGGCGGCTGTAAGGTTCTTGGGGGGCGAGCCCCAGATACCTGGCTGCGACGACGAGTGTATACGTGTCGTTGCCACGGGCCACTACTGGTCCAAGGCCCCGAACTACAGGCTGCTTGCAATACAGTACCTGGTTAAGGGTTTTAGGGGCGAGGACGACGTGCTAGAGTTGTGGTTCGACCGCAGCATGGTGGGCTACATATGGGTCTTCCCCGAGGGTGGGGGTGAGGCAAGGGTCGGTATAGGAGGATTTCGGGGTTTCGACGAGCTGAAGGCGAGGCTTGACAGGTTCGTCGGGAGGTACCCGGGCCTGGCCTCGGCTAGGTTGGTGAGGCTTGAGGGTGCGCAGCTGGTTGTGAGCGGGCTGAGGAGGGAGCTTTACAGTGACCAGCTCCCCGTGGTGGGTGAGGCGCTGGGCGCGGTGTTCCCCCTGACCGGCGAGGGGATAAGGCCTGCCGTGGCATCGGCCTGGGCCCTGGCGAGAAGCCTGGCTCAGGGTTCTGGGTTTTGGAGCGAGTTCGAGGCCACGGGTGTGCCGCGGGGGATAGATCTTCAGGCCAGGATCCTCGAGATCGTGGTTAGGGCGGGCCCGGACGCTAGGGCGGCTCTGCTGAGCCAGATGCCGGCAAGCCTTATGGCGAAGATTACGCTTGGTAAGGCTACTCGGAGGGACCTGCTTGGAGGCCTTGTGAGGAGGCCCCAGTTATTAATGCTCCTGGCAAGATATGGTTTGGTGCGTAAGGATGCCCTTAATGGATGAGAAGGACCGGGCAATACTGAGGATACTTCAGAGGGACGCCAGGACGCCCTTTGCCAGGATAGCTAGGATGCTGGGGGTTAGCGAGGCAACCATATACTTGAGGGTCAAAAGGCTGGTGAAGGCAGGTATACTGAGGGGCTACCATGCAGACGTGGATCCGGCTAAGGCTGGCCTGGCGACCCAGGCTTTCGTCTTCGTGAAGGTTAGCCCGAGGAGGAGCAGGGAGGCTGCGGAGAGGGTTAGAGTCATTCCGGGGATATATGAGGTCTACAATGTGACCGGCGAGTACCAGCTCTTGGCCAAGGTGCTTGCAAGGGATAGGGAGGAGCTTGCAAGGATCGTGGACAGGATCGGCGGGATAGAGGGTGTATCCGACATAAACGTGGTTTACGTGCTGCGGGTGGTGAAGGAGGAGAGGATGCTGAGGCTCTAGATCAGGGTGAGAGCTCACGCTCACCCCGCTGCGGGTCGCCTGGTTTGCTAGTCATCATCTCCTAGCCAGTTCTACAGTGTGCCGGACAATATGTGTTGCTGGGTCCACGCCCGTCGCCTCCTGCAGCCCCCTCCAGAGGGGCGATGCGTTAACCTCTAGGACCACGTAGCCGTCGCTGGTTGGCGCCAGATCTACGCCCGAGTACTCCAGCTCCAGAGCCCTCGAAGCCCTTACGGCCAGCTCCTCGACCTCGGGGTCCGGGGCGTAGGGTTCGGGCGTGCCTCCCTGGGCAACGTTGGTTTTCCAGGAGCCCGGCGGGGCTCTCCTGAGCTCGGCGGCTATGGCGTTGTCCCCGACCACGAACACCCTTATGTCGGCGTTCCCCTCCTTCTCCAGGTATTTCTGGATATAGAGGGGGTGGCCGAAGCTCAGCAGTGACCTGAACACGTTGTAGGCCAAGTCGGGGTCTGCGAGCCTGATGGATCCCCTGCCCATGCTGCCCACTACGGGTTTAACCACGACCTCACCCCACCTCTCGACGGCCTCCACGGCGGCCGATATGTCCTCGGTGACCAGTGTTGGGGGTACGGGTATCCCCATGCTCTCCAGCACCACTAGGCTCAGATACTTGTCCCTTGCCACCATCAACGGGTCCGGGGGGTTGACCACCGTTCTGCCTGACAGCTCCAGGTGTTTGAGGGTGGCGTGCCGCCTCGTGAGCTGCTCCGCGTTGGTTATGAAGCCCAGCGACCTCACTATGAGGGCGTCGGCGGTGAGGCTTCGGGCCCCATACCTGAAGGTTCCCGGCATGTCGGAGATGTAGCCGTGGATCCTCGATATTCTGTAGTACCTGGCCTTGTGGCCCTGGCTCCTGGCGGCTTCTATGAGTCTCCTGGCGCTCCAGGGCGGCGTTGGCGCGTCATGTATCACTCCTACCTCCAAGGGGGCTCCGCCACCTAGAAATACTGGAGGCCAACCATATATGTGTGGGTGCACAGGTTGTTGTCGCTGCTTGCCGCCCTTGTCGCCGGCGCCGTCGCCTACCTTGTCACGCCCCGGGTCATCGGGTTCAACAGGTCTAGGGGCCTTGTTGGCAGGGATGTCCATAAGCCTGGCCGTCCCGAGGTGGCTGAGGCAGGCGGCGTTGCCCTGGCTGCAGGCCTCATCGCCGCCTCGCCCCTGCTACTTGCGGACCCTGGGCTCGAATCTGCCAAGACCGCTGGCTTCCTCCTAGCCACGCTTTACGCCTTCACGGTAGGCCTCCTCGACGATGTGAGATGGCTGGACGCGAAGACAAAGCCTCTCCTCACGGCGCTGGCTGCTGTGCCGCTCCTCCTGCTCGGAGCATATAATCCTAGGCCTGTCCTGCCCTTCATAGGTCCTACAAGGCTCACCATAGTGTACCCCTTCGCCCTCCCCCTGTTCATGGCTGTCATGTGTAATGCGGCCAACATGTCGGATACCCATAACGGCGTCCTGCCCATCACGGGACTAGCTGCCTCATCCGCCCTGGTGCTGGCGGGGCTATACGCATACCGCCGGGGGGCTGTAGGGCCCGAGGCCTACATTCTACCCCTGGTGCTTGTAGGCCTGCTGGCTGGATACTATCCCTACAACAGGTATCCGGCCAGGGTGTTCAACGGGGATTCGGGGAGCTTCCTCGTGGGTGCAGCACTGGTCTCCGCAGCCGTGGCCGGGGGGCTGGAGGTTGTGGCTGTGGTTGCGGTGATGCCCTACATTCTCAACGGGTTCGAAATAATCTTCAGCGTGGGCGGGCTGGTTGAGAGGAGGGAGATGAGGGCCAGGCCCGTGCTGTTCGACGAGGAGAGGTGTCTGATGAGGGCTAACCCGGACCGCGGGGCCCCTATAACAGTGGTGTCCCTCCTGGCCGCAAGAGAGCCGGTGAGCGAGAAGGACGTGGTAGAGGCTTACAAGGTTCTGGCAGCCTTCTCTGCAGCGGCCGCGCTTGTGACGGCTCTTCTCACCTTCTGAGGAGCTGGTAGAGGGCTTCTGCAAGTATGATGCCGTATATCTGGGCCGACACGGGGTCTGTCCGTATCTCGAGCTCTTCGACGCTGCTCCCGGCCTGCAGCGCCTTCATCCTCAGCTCCCTGACTATGAAGCTTTCCACGCTGGTTGTCATGGCTATTATTCTGGCGTCCGGCGGCGGCCTGTGGGCAACAGTTTGAATCTTGTAGAGCCTCACCCGGGGGCCAGCTGCTTCGGCCAGGTCTCTGAGGAGCAGTGCCGGGGCCTCCATGAGGGGCGTGTACACCACTGCAGCCTCCCCCCTTTTCAGGGCCTCCGCAAGCTCGCGCAGCTTCCCCCCGTACATTTCCAGGAGCTCCGGAACCGCTCCGGCGATGTCCTCGGCCTCTACCTTCAGCCTGGAGCTCCTCATACTGCCGGGGTGTGCCGATAGTCTGACCGAAGCCTTTAGGGCCAGCAGGGCCTCGGCTAGCAGGGGATCCAGGTTCTCCGGCACCTCTACGTGCTGGTGGTGCTCCACCTTGTGCCGCAGCCTGCTGGGAGGTTTGGGTGACACCAGTATTAGCTGGTGGCCTGTGAGTCTCGCTGTGTCAAGCAGTCTGAAGAGGGTGTTTTCAGCACCAGTTGCGCTGAACACCACTATTCTAAGCCCCTCCCTGTAGGGGGCCAGGTGGTAGGCTACGGCCTCGCCGTCCAGGTGCAGGGGGGTTTTTGCTGAGAGTATCGTTAGGCCCCAGTAGAGCACGGTGGATGCTACGTATCCCTGACCCGTGTAGGCTATGAGGGGGGCCTCCTCGCCCGCTATGAACTCAGCTATCCTGCCTGCAGCACCCTCAGCCCAGGCCTCCGCCTCCCCCACTCTTCGGGTCAGAGCACCGCTGTCTTCAGGGACTCGCAGCAACTGCACTTCTCCCTTAACGGCTCGTCTGGTAGTCTTGGTACCACGTCGTACAATATTTTCTTAGCCTTTTCCACGTTTTCCCTCATGGTCCTGGCCACCTCCTCGGCGGTCACCGGGCGGTCTGCCCACACGTCGTAGTCTGTGACCATGGCGAGGGTGGCGTAGCATATCTGGGCCTCGCAGGCGAGGTTGACCTCGGGGACCAGGGTCATACCTATGATGTCGGCCTTGAACACGTTCTTCCACACCCAGCTCTCAGCCCTGGTTGAGAACCTGGGCCCCTCTATGCATATGTAGGTGCCCTTCGGGTGGATAGTATAGCCCAGCCTCCTCCCAGCCTCCACCAGGTATCCTCTCAGGTGGTCGCAGAAGGGGTCGGCCATGCTGACATGCGCGACGGTGTGGCCTTCGAAGAACGTGTAGTCCCTCTTCTTCGTCATGTCTATGAACTGGTCGGGCACCACGAGGTCCCCGGGCCTGTAGTCCTCCCTCAGGCTGCCCACGGCGGAGACGGCTATGATCCACTTGACTCCGAGCTGCTTGAGGGCCCATATGTTGGCCCTATAATTTATCCCGTGGGGAGGGATCCTGTGCCCCCTCCCCACGGGATAAATTATAGGGCCAACA
>JALURJ010000154.1 GCA_027016915.1 Desulfurococcales archaeon
GAGCCTCCACTTAAAGGACGGGCGCATGGCTCTACGTGACACTATATTTAAGCCAGTAGCATCCGTACTGACCATAGCGTCGGGCGGCAGCGCAGGCCTCGAGGGGCCTAGCCTGGTGCTGGGCGGCGGCATAGGCTATAAACTACATAACCTCCTCGGCACAGAGGCTAAGACTGCGATGTTGGCGGGTGCGGCAGCAGGCCTCTCAGCGGTCTTCAGAGCCCCCCTCACCGGTATAACGTTTGCTCTGGAGATACCCTTCAAGAGGGACATCTACGCTGGCGTCTACCTCGAGGCTGGGATAGCGAGTGTGACGGCCTACATGCTCTCCAACGCTCTCCTCCGCGGCGAGAGGATCTTCACAGTTACGGCTCCGGCGCCGCCGAGGGTGACGCTATCCGTGGTGGGCGTAGCGCTAGCCATAGGGGTACTCATGTCTGCCGTCTCTATGCTCTACGTATACCTCTACGAGAGGGCTGAGGAGCTTCTCCACGTAGCGCTATCCGAGCCCGGTCTCGCTATACTAGTACCTCTTATGGGCGCCACACTGGTCTACAGTGTGGGTGCAGTGGCTCCCGAAGCCCTAGGCGTGGGCTACGAGTTCATGTCCGAAATCTACAGCGGCGTCGTGGAGGCAACCATACCGGTACTCGTGGCGATATTCGTGGCTAAGCTAGCCGCCACCATAGCCACCTTCGCCTTCGGCGGCAGCGGCGGCCTCTTCATACCGGCAATATTCATGGGCTCGACCCTGGGCTACGCTGTAGGGCTGGGCCTAAACATGGATCCAAGGATAACCGCCATACTGGGAGCCTCAGCCCTTCTCGCAGGCTCCCACAAGGTGCTCTTATCGCCAGTCATATTCATCGCTGAAACTGTGGGGCCAAGCCAGATCATACCGGCCCTGATAGCCGCCAGCACCAGCTATTTCTTCAGCGGTGGGCATAGCCTGATGAAGCCGCAGCCCATGGTCAGGATAGAGGAGGCCGAAGTGGCGCTGGAAAGGATGGTTTACACGCTGCCCTCCGATATGAGGAGAATAGCCAAGAGGATTAAAATAAGGAGCATAATGATCCCCGACCCGGTGCGGCTCGTCTCCAGCATGACGGTCTCGGAAGCAGTCGAGCTATACGCCAGGAACCCGTTCAGGATGCTGCCAGTAGTGGATCCCGATGGGAGATTGATCGGTGTTACGACTCTTGAACAGCTCCTCGCAGTCGAGGAGGAAGAGGGGCTGAAGAAGCTAGGCGAGCTGGAACTGGACAAACCGCTAACAGCCAGCCCCAACGACAGCGTGATAGAAGTCGCTGAACGCATGGTGGAGGAGGGCATAGACCACGTGTACATAGTGAACGAGCGGGGAAGGCTCATCGGAGTAATAACAGGTGTAGACATAGTAAGAATGTTCCTAAAGCTACTTCCCCTCCACGAGGTAACACGCCCCAAGAGAAGGCACGCCTACCTCACCTAGCCAGACACCCCCTGCCCGGCGGGTCATACGGCCCAACTTTTATTATCATTCGAAACTTTAGCCGAAATATAGGGATATTCCGGGAAGCAGGGGCGCCAGTAATGGGTTTAAAGCGCGGCATGGCTAGGCTGGCCTACGCGGAGAAATGGCTGGTCCTCGGCATAATAATAGGGATGGTCTCCGGCCTCGCCGCCGCAGGTTTCTACCAGCTGCTTGGTCTAGTCTCGAAGCTGGCGCTAAGAATACTTGGCTCAGAGATGCCGGAAGGCCTGATCCACGACCCTTCACTTGTAGCGATGGTGGGTGTAGAGAAGCTATACCTCCTGCCCGTGCTGCTCCTCGCGGGCGCCGCTATAAGCTCCCTGATAGTCTACAGGTTCGCTCCTGAAGCCGAGGGCCACGGGACCGACGCCGCTGTAGCAGCCTTCCACAGGAGGGCTGGCATAGTCTCGTTCAAAGTACCGCCAGTCAAGGCTATAGCCTCGGCGCTGCTCATAGGTTTCGGCGGCAGCGGCGGCGTCGAAGGCCCCAGCATACAGATGGGTAGTGGCATAGGCTCCAGCCTGGCACGACTCTTCAACCTAAACATGGAGGATAGGCGCATAGCCCTGGTAGCCGGCATGGCCGGAGCCCTCTCAGCTCTTTTCCGAGCCCCCCTGGGGACAGCCCTCTTCGCCATAGAAGCACTCTACAAGCGGGATCTCGAGGCCCAGGCCTTCATACCTGCATTCATAGCTTCAGTAACCTCCTTTACCGTGACGGCACCCCTATTCTCGTACCACGCTATACTGCCCACCGTTTCTGTCACCCACCAGGCTCTACTCAACCCTCGCTCGCTCGCAGCCTACGTGCTGCTGGGGCTTTACATAGCTCCCTTCGCCTATTTCTACGTGTGGACGTTCCAGGAGCTCGGCAGGCGCTTCAACAAACTTGCCGAGCGCCGCATACCTATATACGCCAAGCCGGTCCTAGGCGTGATGCTTATGGCCCCGGTAGCCCTGGTTTTCCCCCACGTCATAGGCTCGGGAAGGGCTCTTCTAGGCCCCGTGCTCCGCGGAGAAACCTCGCAGCTCTTCGAGTTCACCGGCGGAATGCTGGTACTGATACTGGTCGCCGCTGCAATAGCGAAGATCGTCGCCACCTCACTCTCCATAGGCTCGGGAGGCAGCGGAGGAGTCTTCGCGCCAGCAGTGCTTTCAGGGGCTCTCCTTGGCCTGAGTTTCTCCCACCTCATAGGCCAGCGGCTCTCCCCCCTAGACCCAAGCATCTACGCCTACCTAGGCATGGCCAGCTTCTTCGCCGCCGCTGCCAAGGTCCCTCTAGCCACCTCAGTGATGGTGGGTGAGATGGGCGGCAACTACCTCTTAATAGTGCCTGCGATCACCGCATCCATAATAGCTAGGGAGCTTTCAGGCAACAGGTCGATATACAGCTCCCAGCTGGTCCGCAGGCTAAGGGAGGAGATAGTTGAGGCGGAGAGCCTCCTAACAATACTTGCCAGCTCGGGGGAGAGGATCAACATAAAGCTGAAGGACCTGGTGGACACGAACTACAAATATGTGAGTCCCCAGGCAACCATATCTAAGGCCCTTAGCCTCATGCTCAGGGAGAAGGGGAAGATTGTGCCTGTTGTGGATGAAAACGGTATAGTAGAGGGGGTTCTCGACCCAGTAGATCTAGAAGACCTTGCGGAGACCGGAAGGATCGATCCCTCCACACCTCTATACAAGGTCAGGCTACGAATGGTTCCCATCCTCCCAGTAAACGCCAGAATCGACGTCGCTCTTGAAGAGATGGTTAGGAGGAACAAGGACTACGTGGTTGTCGTCGACGGCAGGGGGAGGTATAAAGGCATAGTTACGATTAACGAGATCACAGCGGCACTGGCATACCTAATAGCGAAGCACAGGTCCACGCTACGTCTTAAAGGAGGCGGAAGGTAGCTGAGGGGCGACGATATTCTTTTATAACGTGTCCCTATAAACCACTGCTCGGTGCACGCCTATTGTTGAAGCTGCAAGTGATCAAGCCAAGTTCCTCGTAGAAGTCGCCGAAAAATGGCAGAAACGCTGGTCCGAGGCCAGGATCTTCGAGGCTGACCCCGACCCCCGGAAACCCAAGTTCTTCATCACCGCGGCGTTTCCCTACCCCAACAGCCCCCTCCACATAGGCCACGCCAGAACATACTCCATAGCCGACGCTTATGCCAGGTTTAAGAGGATGCAGGGCTACAACGTGCTATTCCCAATGGCGTTCCACTATACAGGCACCCCCATCCTAGCGATGTCGGAGGATGTGGCCCGGGGCGACCAGGGGCTGATAAGCCTGTTCATAGAGGTCTACGACGTGCCCCCAGAGGACGTCGAGAAGCTCAAGACGCCACTAGGCATGGCCCGCTACTTCCACGAGGCCATGAAGAAGGGCATGCAGATGACGGGGTTCAGCATAGACTGGAGGCGTGAGTTCACCAGCATAGACCCCGAGTTCAGCCAGATGATAGTGTGGCAGTTTTCCAAGCTAAGGGAGAAAGGCTACCTCACCCGCGGCACCCATCCTGTGGGCTGGTGCCCACACCACCAGATGCCCGTCGGGATGCACGACACTAAGGGAGACGTCGAACCCGAAATAGGCGAGTTCAAGATACTGCTCTTCGAGGCTGAGGACGGCTACTACCTTCCAGCCGCCACGCTGAGGCCGGAAACCGTTTTCGGCGCAGTAAACATGTGGGTCAAGCCGGGCGCCATATACGTGAAGGCTAGAGTGGACGG
>JALURJ010000155.1 GCA_027016915.1 Desulfurococcales archaeon
TCGAGAGGGAGAAGAAGATCAAGAGCTGGCGCGGGATACGCCACGCATTAGGCTTAAAGGTTAGGGGACAGAGGACACATACCACAGGACGCCTAGGCATGACCGTAGGCGTCAGGAAGAAGAGGTGAGGGTGAGCCGCCATGGGTGACCCGCGGAAGCCGAGGAAGAAGTGGAGCGGACCCTCCCACCCCTGGAGGAAAGAGGTACTGTTAGAAGAGATGAAGCTGGTGGGCGAGTACGGGCTCAGGAACAAGAGGGAGCTCTGGCTCGCTAAGACCCTGGCCAGGAGGTTCAGGTACCAAGCCCGCAGGCTGCTGGCCCTACCCACCCACCTCAGGGTTAAGGAGGAGAAAGCTCTGCTCTCCAGGCTCTACGAGATGGGCCTCCTCCCCGAAAACGCCACCCTCGACGACGTCCTCGGCCTAACGGCCGAGCACATACTAGAGAGGAGGCTTCAAACCATAGTGTACCGGAAGGGCTTGGCCAGGACCATATATCAGGCCCGGCAGCTCATAGTCCACGGCCACATAGCGATCAACGGCCAGAGGGTCACCTCGCCGGGCTACCTGGTTCGGCGCCACGAGGAGGACCTGATAGACTACGCACCCACAAGCCCCTTCTACGGCAAGAAGCTCGTCGGAGGAGAGGCGTCCGAAGGCCAGAAAGGGTGAGGGGTGAGGATGCATGGCCTTCTCTGCTAGAGAGTTGAAGTGGGGCGTGGCCCACATCTACAGCTCCCTCAACAACACGATCATCCACATAACCGACCTCACAGGCGCCGAGACCGTTGCAAGGGTCTCCGGCGGAATGGTCGTCAAGGCCGACAGGGAGAAGCCATCGCCCTACGCCGCCATGATCGCCGCCAGCAGGGCTGCCAACGAGGCGATGGAGAAGGGCATAGTCGCCATCCACATCAAGGTTAGGGCTCCCGGCGGCCATGGCCCCAAGACCCCGGGACCCGGAGCCCAGGCAGCCATCAGGGCCCTTGCCAGAGCCGGCTTCATCATAGGCAGGATCGAGGACGTCACCCCAATACCCCATGACACGACGAGGAAGCCGGGCGGCAGAAGGGGTAGAAGAGTCTAGCGTGAGGGGACTCTGCTTGGAAATAAGCGTGTTGGAGTCGACGCCGACGCGGGTCCGCCTACTGATTAGGGATGCACCCCTAGCCCTGGTAAACGCCGTCAGGCGCATGGCCCTGGCCGAGGTCCCCGTAATGGCTGTTGACGAGGTCATATTCCTGGAGAACAACACGGCTATGTACGACGAGATAATAGCCCACCGGCTGGGCCTAATCCCCCTATCCTCTGAGAGGGCCCTAGAGAAGTACCGGCCACCCGAGGAGTGCGCCGAGTGCACCGATTGTGAAGACTGCTTCGTATCCCTCTACCTCGACATAGCCGCCGAGGAACAGCCTGTCATAGTTTACAGCGGCGACCTGAAGAGCACAGACCCCGACGTCCAGCCCGTCTACGACAACATGCCCCTCATCTACCTGGCGCCGGGGCAGCGGGTGTCCTTAGAGGCGAGGGCCAGGCTCGGCAGGGGTAAGGAGCATGCCAAGTGGAGCGCTGCAACCATAGCTGCCCACAAGTACCTCCCAGTCATCAAGTTCGACTTCACCGGCGTTTCCAGGGAAACGGTGGAGGAGTGCCTAGAGTGCATTGAGGGTGCAAGCAAGGAGATAGCCAAGAAGCTTAGGGAGAAGAAGAGGGGGGAGTACGAGGTCCTAGAAGACGTCAACACGTCGCTCTACCACTACTGCAGCAGGACCGCCTGCAGAGACATGCTCGAAATAGAGTATCGGGATGACGGCTTCATACTGACCATCGAGTCCACCGGCGCACTACCTCCTAAACGCATATTAACAGAGGCCCTCCGCATACTTGAGGAGAAGTCGCGCTCGCTCCTAAAGGAGCTGGAGAAAATAGCCAGTAGGGGTGGGTCTGGATGAAGAGGACCGGGCCAACCAACATAGTACTTAGGAAGACCATAAGGATGCTTAAGAAGGCGGCCAACCAGCACAACGCCCCAATATGGGGCGCTGTGGCTGAGATACTCTCAGCGCCCCGGAGGCGCCGGGTAGCCGTGAATCTATCCAAGATAAACAGGTACACAGCCGAGGGGGACGTGGTGGTTGTACCAGGCAAGGTTCTCGCAGCCGGCGATCTGAACCACCCGGTCACGGTGGCGGCAGCGGCCTTCAGCCAAAAAGCCGTCGAGAAGATCCAGGCGGCTGGCGGCAGGGTGCTCCACCTACTCCAGCTGGTGGAGGAGAACCCCCGCGGCAGCAGGGTCAAGATAATCACGTGAGGTGTTAGGTATGGGGAGAGTAGTTGTAGACGGCACCAACCAGATCCTGGGCAGGCTGGCCAGCCTGGTGGCCAAGAAGCTGCTGAGCGGGGAGCAGGTAGTGGTTGTCAACGCGGAGAAGATAGTTTTGAGCGGGGACCCGAAAATGGTCATAGAGTCCTACAAGAAGCTTTTCCAGGTCTCCACCCTGAGGAACCCCGAGAGAACAGGGATCAGGAGACCCAGAACCCCCATAAGGCTTTTCAAAGCAGCCGTCAAGGGGATGCTTCCCAAGAACAAGCCCCGCGGCAGGGAGGCCCTCAAGAGGCTGAGGGTCTACATAGGCGTGCCGCCCGAGTACGCCGACGCCGAGAAGATACGCTTCCAGGAGGCGGACGCCTCCAGGCTTAAGGGTAAGTACATTACCCTCGGAGAAGTAGCAGTCCAGATGGGATGGAAGGGGGTGCGCAGGGTTTGAAGATAATCGTCTCGTCGGGCAGGAGGAAAACGGCTAGGGCGCGGGCAGTGATCAGGCCGGGCAAGGGCCGCGTATGGTTCAACGGCGTCCCCCTCGAAATATACCCTATAGAGATGGTGAGAATGAAGATAATGGAGCCCCTCCTCCTAGCCGGCGACCTCAGGCACCAGGTTGATATAAGGATCGAGGCGAAGGGAGGAGGCATAATGGGGCAGGCCGAGGCAGCTGCAATAGCGGTTGCCAGGGGGCTCCTCAGGTACGCCGAGAACAACGAGGTGCTCAGATCCATATACGTCGACTATAACAGGGTCCTCCTAGCGGGAGACCCGAGGCAGACAGAGCCCAAAAAGTGGATGAGGTACAGCGCCAGGAGGAGGAAGCAGAAGTCCTACAGGTGATCCAGGTTGATGATACCTATAAGATGCTTCACGTGCGGAGCACCGCTCGCCGACAAGTGGGACGAGTTTAAGAGGAGGGTGGAGGCGGGGGAGAACCCCTCCAAAGTGCTGGACGACCTAGGCGTGAAGAGGTACTGCTGCAGAAAGACCCTCGTATCCCACGTGGAGCTCATCCAGGAGATAGCGAGGCTGTCCAGAATATCGTAAACCTATTTAAACAGCACATAACTAAACCCAAGCCCGGCTCAGTGGAGGTGCACAAGTCATGGCAGAGGGCGAAGGCGGCGAAGCGCGGAAGGTGGAGGCAAGAACTGTAGAGCTGCTCATCCCCCTAGAGCAGTACCTGATGGCTGGCGTCCATATAGGCACCCATATCTGCAACAAGTTCATGGAGAAGTTCGTCTATAGGGTGAGGCCTGACGGCCTCTACATCCTCGACGTTAGGAGGGTTGACGAGAGGATCAGGATCGCGGCAAAATTCATAGCCCGCTACGAGCCCGAGAAAATACTTGCCGTCTCCGCCAGAACCTTCGGCTTCACACCTGTAAGCAAGTTCTGCGCGCTCACCAGGTGTAAGGCGGTGACCGGCAGGTTCATACCAGGCACCCTCACCAACCCCAGACTCGAGCACTACACGGAGCCCGACCTCCTAATAGTCACCGACCCCAGAGCAGACTCTCAGGCCATAGACGAGGCTGCAAGCATAGGCATACCCATAGTGGCGCTGGTGGACACTGACAACAGGACCAACAACATAGACCTAGTCATACCGGCCAACAATAAGGGCAGGAAATCCTTGGCCCTGCTCTACTGGCTCCTCGCCAGGCAGGTGCTCAGGGAGCGCGGCGAGCTCCCGCCCGACGGGGAGCTACCCGTACCCGTCGAGGAGTTTGAGACCAAGGTGTAGCTCTCCGGGTTCTCACTTTATATTCCAAGCCGCCCAATTCTAGTAGAGGGGAAGCAGGATTGCCCAGTGTCAGGTACCCCGCAGTAGCGGGCATGTTCTACGAGGCCGACCCCGGCAGGCTGGTTGAGCAGATAAAGTGGAGCTACCTCCACCCCGTAGG
>JALURJ010000156.1 GCA_027016915.1 Desulfurococcales archaeon
GTCATACCCCTCCTCAGCCTAAGGATCCCCCCGTAGGTGAAGAACAGCTTGACCTTGACGCCGAGGGTTAGGGCTGAGAGGGCTGTGAGCAGGCAGTGCATGACCCTGTGGTAGGAGGGGGTGGCGATCACGAATATCATGGTTTTGGGCCTGCCTACGCCTGCATCGCTACACCCTTCTCTCCCTAACCCTGTCCGCCCACTCGAGGAGGGGTAGTCCCTCGGCCCTCGCCCTCTCAATGCTCCTCGCAACCTCCTCCAGCTCCTCCTTGGAGAGCTTCTCGGCCAGCAGGGCCAGCCCTTCACACTCTATGGGGTGGGGGAGTATGTCTCTCCTTATCAGCCTTATCAGCTCCTCCGCCTCCTCCTCTGAGATCTCGCCCTTGCCCAGGACCTCGGCTATGCGCTTGGCAGCCCTTATGACCCTGTCGTGGGCCGATAAGAGGTACTCGTAATAATCGTCTCCGTAGAACTTTTTCAGCATGGGGTATAGGGTCTCCTCCTCGAAGCGGAAGTGGGGTCCCCCAAGCTTGTCCAGGGTTATCAGCTTCTCCAACGCCCCCTCCACGTTCCTAGCCTTCAGATCCTCTATGAGCCCCAGCAGGATGTCCCTAACCGTGGCGTGGTCCTTCTTGAACTCCTCGATGGGGTTTATCCCGGCAGCCATGGCTGCATCAATAGAAACACGTAATTAACGCCGTTATATAAACCTTACCCGGGCAGAGGGAATGGGCATTCAAGGAAACGTAGCACAAACTCAGGGCCAAAACAAGCAGCTTTGGTTGGTGGCGCGCTTATTATGGGTGGGGGACTCGGCGTTATCGGTGGCCGCTACTCAAACACCGGGGATAGGCTCTTTTGCTAGTTAGATGGTTAGGGCTGACCTGCAGCCGTTATTTTTGATTCTGGAGGCTACTTCTCTTACTAGTTTCTCTACCTGTTCTAATGCATCTTCAACATCTTCTCGGGCGCACCATTTTTCGTAGAAGCATGTATGCATCGTGTTGGCCTGGGCCCAAGCGTTGCTAGCCCATTTCCCTAGCTCTTTAACAAGCTTCCTCTTGTACTCCCACAGTTCCCCATGGCTGGACAGCCGTTTGCCATTCCTCCAGTATGCATAAGCCTTAACTGCTAGGGCTCCAGCAACCCAAAGCTTCTCAGCCGCCTGCCTCGCATCGCCCATCCTAAGCTCCTCACGAGCCTCGTTCAATAGCTCCTCGGCGGCTTCGACATACTCTACCGCCTTGTCCTTCGGGTCGAGGCCCTGGCTAAGCAGCTCAATAACGTACTCCTCAACACTGAGGCCCAGCTTCTCGGCCTCCTCCCGGACACGCTCAGCAGTGCGGCCGCGAACAATAATAACTTGCTTCAACCCAGCCACCCACTAAAGAATATCCATAGGCCCGGCGATAAAATCATCCCCAACATGCCTCAACATAGCAGCACACTACATGGTATAGATGCAGGGGCAAGGCTTCACGTCACAGTGCTTGAGAGGCCACCATAGCTGTGGGCAGGAAGGTTAAGAGCCTGCCTGGGAGGGTCAACGAGGCAAAGAGGCTGGACAGCCCTTGGCCATAGATTAGTGGCTGCCCAGTGTACCTCGAATCGTACCCGTGTCAGGGGTGGCAGCTGGGCCTCCAAGAGTTATTCCTTTGCATCGGCTTCGAAGCAGAGCTGTCGGTTCGCTTTACCTGGTGATGGCTGGATTGTTGGTCCTTGTAGGGTGTGGTGGTTAGAGGTAAGTTTTTCCGCCTCCTCTGGGAATTATTTTGGTTAGGGGTGGTTTGATGGATAGGTATAGGGCTGCCGTTCTGCGTAGGTATGGTGAGCCTTTCAGCTTGGAGGAGTTGGAGCCTCCCGAGATTAGGGGGGAGCAGGTTCTGATCAGGACTGCTGGTTGTGGCTTGTGCCATACGGACATGGCTATATGGTCTGGCGAGGTTGAGGGTATTCCCCAGAAGATGCCTGCTGTTCTGGGCCACGAGCCTTCAGGGTATGTTGCTGCTAGGGGTGATAGTGTTCCGGACCATGTTAGGGTTGGTATGCCTGTCCTGGTTCATGGGGGCTACTATGTTGAGGATGACATGTTCACCCTGAGGGGTGAGCCTCAGCTGGCAAGTAAGCCTATGCAGAACTGGACAGGCGCCCTGGGGCTCTACGGGGGCTGCTTCGCGGAGTACTTCCTGGTCCCGAGCTATAGGTACCTGGTGCCGGCTGAGGGGCTGGACGAGCTGGACAGGGCCGCTGTACTTACGGATGCCGCCCTAACCCCCTATAGGGGTGTTAAGAGGACCATCGAGGCTGTGAAGACTTTTGCGGAGGCCGACGACTTCATAGTTGTTGTCGGGGTGGGTGGCCTGGGCTCCTTCGCCGTTCAGCACATCAACATCCTGGCACCCCACCTGAACATCATAGCCGTGGATATGAAGGAGGAGGCCCTGGACCTTGCGCAGAAGGTTGCCAAAATACACACGGCCATCAACCCTTCCAGGGAGGACCCCGTCGAGGCTATAAGGAGGGTTACGGGCGGAAGGAAGGTTCTAGCGGTGGTGGATCTCGTGGGGACCAACGATACCGTGTCCACATACGTTAAGGTGTTGATGCAGAAGGGAGTCTACACGATCATAGGATTCATGGGGACCCAGGCAACCTTCTCCATACCCGACCTGGTCATAAGGGAGATAACGATACAGGGCAACCTCTGGGGATCCATAGCCGAGCTGAGAGAAGTAGTAGCTTTAGCCAAAAAGAACCTAATCAACTACAGAACCCCGGTAACGAGGAAATGGAGGCTCAACGAGATAAACGAGGCATTCAAAACACTGAAACAGGGAACCTACACGGGAAGAATGGTAGTATCATACATCTAAACCCAACAATTAAACACATTTTTTTATAAAAACGAAATACCCCCAACCAACCCAATGCACCCCCTTCAGCTCCATACCTATCACTATCCACACTAGGTAGGGTGGGCTGCAAAGAGACCTCCAGGTAAGCTAACCACCTAAAGCCATACTACATTATTACAAAGGTATGCGACAACCCAGTTCCCGAGGCAGAGGCGGCATTACGGGAGGTTGTGTCGGAGGTTAATCTAGCCCGAGATGGCCTCCAAAGGAAGCATCCTGGATCTCGGCAGTGGAGAAGCCAAATAGTTGCGGGGCTAACAGCCGGAGGCGGGGTCTTGGGGAAGATTTTGCATAATTATCTTTTCACGCCTATGGTTATGATGGTTCTCCCATATTTCACCTGTCTGCCTAGCTCCTTTGCCCTGCTGTAGGCTACGGCTTTTTTGCTGCGATCCCACACGTATAGTATGCCTATACGCCATTTCGTCCTCTTCATATAGTTGTATAGCTGGTTGAACCCGTCGTCCACGGATTTGGCTGAGGAGGCTATTTTCACCTCCAAGGGTATCTCGGTCTTAGACCTCCTACGGGTAACTATGAAGTCGGGCTGTGCACGTCCTCCAGTGTAGTTGACCGTGTAGCCCTTGAGCTTTAGGTACATGTATAGTAGTGCGTGGAGATCGGTTTCGCTTCGAGGCTCTGTGATCACTAGCTCCGGGAACTCTTCTGTTAGCAGCCTGATGAGAGCTGAGGCTAGGCTCAACCCCCTACACCAGGCCCGGCCCTTTCATTCCAGGATACTGTGGGTCTTACTTCTTTTTCGAGCTTTTCTTGGGGCTCCACCTGCCCAGGATCTGTCCCTTCCTATGCTTACTTCCGCTACGAGTAGCGATCCTATAGTAGCGCCCCGTCTTGGGATTATATATCCTCTTCTTGGCCACGGGTATGCACCGTGAAACCTAGTTTAAGTATTACATACAAAAACATTACCTTCGGAGAGAACGCTTAGAGGGCGGCGGGTAAGTGCCTGGCTGGTTGCCCTTGATCTGCGCCCTGCCAGGAACTTTCCGCCAGGGGCGGGGGAGTGCTGCGGATCCGGTTAGACTTATTGTTCCTTAGTTGACTAACTGTGTTATTGCTCCCAGTTGTGGAAAGTTTTCTGTTATTGCGTAATATTTATCCTCACTCCTAGCATAATAATGTATTAGAGGTGTGTCTTTTGAGCCGGGGTTCTGGTGGGTGGGGGGAGCCGTACCCTTATAGGGTTGACAGGCTTGTGCGTGCCCGTGGTAGGAGGCTTATCGGGATATTTGTCAGGGCTCGGAACGTGCCGGGCGTTGTTGCGGGGATCGCCGAGACACTGGCTGA
>JALURJ010000157.1:0-2964 GCA_027016915.1 Desulfurococcales archaeon
GCGCCCTTCATCGGTTCGGCCCCATGGTCTGAGACCACAATGATCTCGGTGTCACGGGGGATTTTCTCGAGGAGCCTGCCTATCTCCCGGTCCACCAGCTTGTAGTACTCGGGGATAACGTGCTCGTAGGGGTTCGGCCCAGGGTATCGGGGATGTTTCGAGTCATAGTATTTCCAGAAGGCGTGCTGAACCCGGTCAACGCCTATCTCGACGAACATCATGAAGTCCCACTTCTTATTCCAAGCCAGGTGCCTCAGGACCTTGAAGTGCTGCCCCGTCATCCTCCAAAGCTCCCTAATGATCCTGTCCTTATCCTCGCTTCGATAGACTACATCGAATATGTAGGGCTCCCCCAGCAGCTCCTCGATCTCAGCCTTAAGGCCGGGTGGCCAGGTGTAGGGCTTCTCGGGACCTGGAGTGATGAAGTCCGAGACAAGGTAGCCCCTGATAGGCTTGGGCGGGTAGGTGGGGGGGACACCCACCACAATGCTGCGCTTACCTCTCTTACCCAGCAAGTCCCAGACCGTGGGAGCCCTGACGAGCCGGGAGTTCGCAATATAGAAGCCGAACTCCCCAGGCCTCCTATGCCTGAACCCGTAGAGGCCCAGCTCCCCGGGCGTCTTGCCGGTAACCATGACTGCCCAGGCGGGAATAGTTATGGGTGGGTGGCAGGACCGCAACACAGCCCTATGCTCCATGATCTGGGGCAGGTACTCCAGCTCTCCCCAGAGCTCCTCGTACAGCAGTTTTGGGGGAGCAGCGTCAAGCCCTATGACCAGCGTCCTACCCTCACCCATTGCTGAGCTCCTACAACCCCCTGTGCTCCTAGGAGACAAAAAGGTTTCCCGGGCTACGCCGCTGGGTAACAGATTAATTCCTATAGACCCAGGCTATAGTGCCAGCACCCTCAGGGTGGACCAGTTGGAACGTAGGATCAGGCTGCGGTACTCAACGCTGATCAACTACGCCTCCATGCTCTACAGGATGGCCGCAGCAGTGGGCTTCGTCGTGATAGTCGCTAGGAGGCTCAGCGTGGAGGAGTTCGGCCTCTGGGGCATAATATTCTCTGCCTCCAACATGCTTGCAGCCCTCGTAGCCTTCTGGTCCATGTGGGCTCAACGATTCTACGTTAGAGGTCGAGAAGAGGCCCCGGGCACAGGCCTAGTCCTCACCCTCATCTACTGGGCTCCCGGAAGTCTCGCCTACCTGGGGGTCTCACTCCTCGAGGAGAGGATCCTGGGCTGGGGCTTCGACTACATGCTTGCAGGGCTACCCATGTTCCTCCTCCTAACCCTGAACAACTACCTTGTACCACTATCTAATGTGACCAAACCTGAGCTACGCGGCTACAGAGGCTTCCTCTACGACACGCTGAGGCTCATACTAGCATACCTACTCGTAGCCCAGCTGAGGATGAAACTGTTGGGGGCGCTCTTAGCCGTAGAGCTGGCCCTCGCTGCGGGAGACCTGTATCTGGGGGCGGAGCTCCGCCGCATCGGCGTGCTCAGACCCAGGTTCTCCTGGAGCCTAGCCGCCGAGTGGCTCAAAGCACTCTACATACCGCTTGCAGGCACTTTGACCCAGTTCATGAGGACCGGCCTCAGGGCCGTGGTTTCCTGGGTCTCGGGGAGCGAGGTGCCGGTAGCATACCTCAACGTGGGCTTCGCATCCGAGGCACCTCTACTCCAGGCCGCTCAGGCTGCGACGCCAGCCCTCTACGCCAGGATTCTCAGGGAGAAGAGGGGCGTCGACGTGGAGGAATCCCTCAGGCTTTTCCTCCTCTTTGCAGGCTACATGCTGGCGACGTTCATCGTTCTCTCACGCACCATAGCGTCGCTCTACAATCCGGAGTACGCTGAGGCCCACCTGGTGATCCCGCTGATAGCGATCTACGCCACGCTGCTAAGCCTTACAAGCATCTACGGGACGACGCTGAGGGGTGCCGAGGAGGTGGACCGGGAGGGCGTTCCCTCCTACAGGAGGTTGCTGAGCTCCCAGCTATTCAAGGTGCCGGCAACCAGGCTCAGCGCAATGCTCCTCTCCTACGCCCTCGCCGTGCCAGCCCTCGTCTACTATAGAGGGGATCCTCTGAGGAGCGCCGAGGCTGTGGCTGTGGCCCTCAACATTGGTGTTATGCCAGCCCTCCTACACTTCTACAGGCAGGCTGGAAGGATGGTGCCCCACAGGTTCCCCCTAAGAGAGCTGAGCGCCGTCCTGGCGGGCTCCCTCGTGGCGGCGCTCTACTACGTGGCTATGGGCGTTAACGGGATCAGGGTTACCAGGTTTTGGGCATACGCACCCAGCCTGGCCCTCCACCTGGCGGCGGGTCTGGCCCTCTACGTCTTCACGGTCTACGCGTTATCGCCGTGGATGAGAAGGCTTGTTAGGGACGCGCTGGCGTTTGCAAGGTCCGGTCTTAACCGTAAATTGGCACAGTAGCTTCGCCACGCAGACACGGTGCGGGCACAGTTTTTTGAGGACCAAAGTTTAGAGTTTAAACCGGTGGTCCCGTGGCCAGGTGCCTCGACAAGGGTTTGGTCGTGTGGTTCACCGGGTTGCCGGGGAGCGGTAAGACTACGATAGCCTCCGGAGTCGCTGAGAGGCTCCGGGAGGCCGGGTACAGGGTGGAGCTCATTGACGGGGACTGGGCCAGGAAGACCATCAGCCTTGGCGCCGGCTACACTCGGGAGGAGCGGAGAATACACCTCCACAGGATAGCATGGGTCGCTCGGCTGCTGGCTAGGAACGGCGTCGTGGTGCTGTGCAGCTTCGTCTCACCCTACAGGGATGTAAGGAGGATGATACGCAGTATAGTGGAGGAGGAAGCGCCGTTCCTCGAGGTCTACGTGAAGTGCAGCGTCGAGGAGGCCATAAGGAGGGACCCTAAGGGCCTCTATGCCAAGGCTTTGAGGGGAGAGATCAAGCACATGACCGGGATCGACGACCCCTACGAGCCGCCGGAGA
>JALURJ010000157.1:2974-4220 GCA_027016915.1 Desulfurococcales archaeon
GGAGAACCCCGACTTGGTTGTGGACACCGAGAAGGACAGCGTTGAGACCAACGTGGATAAGGTGGTTGGGTTGCTGAAAACTAGGGGAGGCCTTGACCTGTAAAACTACCTCTTCCCGGCCAGCCTTTTAAGCTCCTCCAGCTCCCTCAGGTAAGATTCGTGGTCCATCTCCTCCTCGACCCTGTGGGCCTCCTCAAGGCCCTCGCCCTCCCCCACGAGCTGGCGGGCCATGGGGAAGAGGATGTTGTTCTCCTTATCAATGTGCTGGGATAGTAGCCTCCTGTAGCCCTCCAGGTAGTGTCTCAGCGCCCTCAAGGCCTCCCCGTCGCCCGACGCGTATCTCCTGACACTATTCCTAGCGTTCCTGAGGAGGTAGCGACCCATCCCGTGTTCACACGTCATCACTCCTAGGGGGCCCTCCCAGAACCCGGCGCCCCTCCGCTCCATCATGGGGAACAATATGTCCTCCTCCTTGCCGTGGTGGCAGCGGTCCGCGAACTGGGAGAGGAATTCTATGAGCCTCTCCACGTCTCGGGGCTCCAGCTCTCCCTGGGAGAGCTTGTCGAGGTAGGCTGGTATGAGGTCGAGGGCCTCGAGGATGTGGTCGTGGTCCTCAACCAGCATGTCGGCCAGGTGCTTGTAGTGGTGATGCATACGCGGGGCACCTGGACCTCTCTGGGCCCGGCTACTGATAATGGTTCATGTTAACAGTGTTAACTATAAATTGCAGGGGCGACAATATGGAATGCGTAAGGGTGCAAGGGCGTGAAGGTTGCCAGGATCACCATGCGTCCCTGCCAGCAGCTCCGCAGGCTGGAGCCCAAGAACTACATAGGCTACAGGGTGAACGGCGACACGGTCGAGCACTACGTTACGACTAGGAGCGGTGGCCATGTCAAGCTCCGCCTAAGGTGCGACGACTGCTTCTTCGCCAAGCTCGTCAAGTCCTCCTACATAGTGTCTCCACCAGTCCTCCACGACGGCTACATAAGGTTCCTCGCAGTCTACACCAACGCTGTCAGGAGGCTGGTCTCCAGACACAAGGACCAGCTTTTAAGTATAGACATCATGGACTCCAGGAACGTCATCCTCACCGATAAGCAGCGGGCGGTCTTCAGGCTCATATCGCGCAGCGGGCACAGGCCCTCCACCATAGCCAGGAACTGGGGGGTCTCCAGGACGGCGATCCACAAGACCATCAAGACGGCGTTGAGGAAGATAGCGGTAATGCTGTCATAGCTGCAGG
>JALURJ010000158.1 GCA_027016915.1 Desulfurococcales archaeon
CCCCATGGATCCGAGTATGAGAAGCGGCTGGCACGCAGCGGTAATACCGTTAGAACCTCCTCTTCGAAGCCCTATTCTCGGAGATCTTCCGGGCCAGCATACGGAGTGTTTCGAGCTTGGAGCCAGCCTTGAGGACTATGACTGCCTTGTCGTACTTCCACCAGGCCCTGGGGTACCTGGCCTCTACAACCTCGGGCTCTAGCCCCAGCTGCCGGGCAGCCTCCTCGATCTCCTCGACTGCCGGGCTCCTTACTGCCTCGGACAAGGGTATTTTCCTACCGTCGCTCCTTCTGGCGGAGGCGTCAATGTATACTGGCCATACCGTGACGCGCTCTCCCTTGTAGTCTCTCTTGGTCAAAGACCCCACCCGGGGCTTGGAGAGGGTGTTGGGTCTATCTGATAAAAGACCGGGGCTGACTACTTGGCTAGAACAGCGTTGACCACGCCGTCCTGACCCGGCCTCGACGTGACTATGGCTCTGCCCAGCTCCGTCTCTATGATGGCGCCCTTGACTATAATGTTCCGCCTGGTGTAGTCGGGGTTCGCCCTGGAGTCGATTACCCTGAGGATCCTGACCTTCTGGGTCTTCCCGGTCTCGGGGTCGGTTACGTTGGCGTAGGCTGCCCTCCTAAGCTTCACCTTTACGTTTCCTCCCCTAACCCTCTGGATTTTCCTCAGATCCTTGGTGCTTAGGGTGGTCTCCACAGGCGGTCTGCCTAGCTCGTACTTCCTCTTAACCTTGCGGTGCCTCCTCTTCTTGCCGCCGCTCGGCTTCTTGAGGTCGTTGCCCTGGTAGTAGCTCACCTTTCCCACCTGGCGGGTTTATGCGGTTAATGATACCTAAAATACTTGACTCTGAATTCTCCTCTCAAGCTCCTCGACCCTGGCTGGGCGCCCATAGATCTCAGGGTTGATCCATGGCAGGAGGGCCATTACGACCGCCTGGTAGGTGAGGTCCGTCCTGGTCACGGCGCCCATGGTGAGCCTCCCGATCACGCCGATCTTCTCCCCGATCCTGTCGACCCCCAGGGCATCGGTGGCAACCTCCTCCAGCTCCCTCCCCTGGATGAGGATCTCGTGGACCCATGATGGGGGGAGTTCGAAGCCCGGCGAGAGGCCCAGCGAGGCCCTTGAACCCGGCCCAACGATAACGGCTACCTGCACATCCACGTAGCCGGAGGACGAGGGGAAGGGGAGGAGGCCAGCCTCCACACCCACACCGTAGTCGTAGCCGCTCACCCTCAGAGCCTCCCTGGCCCTGTTAAGGGCTCCCAGAAGCATCTCCGATACGCCCACCGGCTGCCTGGACACGCCGCTCTCAACCTCGAACCCCCGCACAGTGGCTGAGGCCTTAAGCACCCACGCCTTCTCCACAGCCCTAACCTTCACAACATTGCCTGAACCCACAGCTACGGTCTCCAAGGCCCAAACCCTGTCGTTGTTATGTGGGGGTATCAATTATAAAGTAGCGCGCATACACCCAGGGTAGTGAGGTTAAGGGCTTTGCGCGGCTTCCTGCAGGGTGTGGCGAAGGTTTTGCTACGCCCTGTCTACGGCGTCTATGAGAAGTGGCTTTGGCGGCAGATCAGGGGCGGCGACATGCCGCGCCACATAGCCATAATACCGGACGGCAACCGGAGGTGGGCTAGGCTTAGAGGCCTCAAGACGTTCTTTGGCCATCAGGCAGGCTACGAGAAGATGAGGAAGGTGCTTGACTGGATCTGGGAGCTCGGCGTGGAGACTGTCACCATATACGCCATGTCGTCGGAGAACTGCATGTACCGGAACCCGGAGGAGAGGCGCCACCTCTTCCAGCTCGCCAAGCGGGGGTTCGAGGAGATCCTCTCGGACCCCAAGATACGGGAGAGGAGGGTTAGGGTCAAGGTTATAGGTAGGAGAAACCTGGTGCCCCCCGACGTCCTGGAGCTAGCTAAGAGGGTTGAGAGGGAGACGGCGAACCACGACGGGCCCCTACTCTACGTAGCCCTGTGCTACGGCGGGCGGCAGGAGATCCTCGACGCTGTGAGGAGGGTTGCCAAGGACGCTGTGAACGGCAAGGTGAGGCCAGAGGAGCTGGACGAGGGGGCGTTTCGCAGATACCTGTACACCTCCGAGGCCCCCGACCCAGACCTAATCATAAGGACCTCGGGTGAGGAGAGGATAAGCAACTTCCTCCTATGGCAGTCGGCCTACTCGGAGCTCTACTTCTGCGACGCCTACTGGCCCGAGTTCAGACGCATCGATCTTTGGAGGGCGATAAGATCGTACCAGAAGAGGCAGAGGAGGTTCGGCCGCTAGACCTGCTGGGCCTGGGCCAGCTCTTCCTCCTCCTCGAACATTCTTCTCTCAACGATCCTGGCCACGAGTGTCAGGAGCCCCACCACAGCTATTCCTCCAAGCATTATGCTGAAGGCCCCGGACTCGACGAAGGCGTTGACTATGTCGCTCGGGCTGGGGTTGGGGCTTAGGGACCTGAGGGCTGAGGAGAGGCGTGCCAGGGCCGTGACCACGATTATTATCAACACCATCCCCAGTATCTCGAACCATATCCTGAACTCCCTGTCCAGCAGCTTGGTCACAGTCCTCCCTATCAGTATCGAGAAGAAGGCGAAGCCCGTGAGGGGAGCCACATAGCCCAGGAGGCTGCCCATCTCGGGCACCGTCACCGGGCCCCTGTTAAGCGTATAATAAGTTACGCCGAGCGCAGCCGCTACGAGGAGCAGTGAAAGGACGTAGGAGATGAACATTACTGGAGAGGCGTGCCAGAACCCCTCCAGCCTCTCCTCCAGGTTGAACCCCCTGACAACCATGGCCGAGCCTACGAGGAGGAGGACCACGAACTTGGCGTACTCGAGGAGGCCGAGGAGGGAGAGCATGGCCATGGATAGCAGTATGAGGCCGGGCACGCCGAGGAAGAGGCGGGAGAACCTCGGCTCCACTAGGGCCTTCTTGATATACCTGCCTATCAGTATGTAGGTTTCCTCCACACCCCTCAGCTGCTCCACTATTACCCTGCGCACACCCAGGATGGGCACCATGGACTGCAGGACGGGCACCACCTGCTCGTCCTCAACCCCATCGCTGACTATGACCACGCCCTCCACGTTGCCCAGCTTCCCTATGACCTCGTCCAGCTTCTTCCTAACAGTGAAGTTGGCTTCGATCTCGTTCCTGGAGCTCCCGGAAACAACGGCTATCTCTACGTCCTGCCCCTCCTTCTTCAGCTGCTGGTACACCTGGAGCCCTGCGAAGAGGGCGTTGAGATCTGAGTCCTCGGGCCTCTTGATGGCGTAGGCGAGGGCTGCCTTAAGGACATTGTCCCAGCCTATGATGGGGGTTTCTATCCCGTTCTCCCCCAGATCGTCGTCCAAGTCTATGACTGTCACGAGAACCTTTCCAGACATGCCACTAGGCTCCAAATCTAAATAGAGGCTACTAGTAGTTTATAAAAAATGTCTTAACGCCTGTTATTCCCAGCGTCTGAGGAGCCCTCTATTAGGAGCTCTGCCCGGAACATTTCGCCGTGCCGCCCCGTGATCCTCGCCCCGAACTTCCTGGCAAGCTTTAGGGGTGCAAGGTTGCTGGCCAACACGTATGCGTAGAGCTTCTTGAAACCCTCCCTCCTAGCCTCCTCCAGGAAGACGCGGCCCATGGCCGTTCCGAGCCCTGCCCCCTGGTAGTCCTCGAGTATCGCTATGCCGCACTCGGCCTCACCCTTCTCGTCCCCCACGGCCTCGGCGACCCCAACTATCTCCCCGGTCTCCTCGTCCTCCGCCACCAAGACTAGGGTTCTGGAGCCTGAGAGCAGCTTGTCGACATAGGTGTCGAAGTACCTTATGATGGACATGAACCTATTGTAGAGGGTTTCGGCGCTTAGCCTGTTGTAGAACCTGATCATCTCATCCCTGTCGCCGGGGCTCGCCCTACGTATAACTACACGTCTACCCCTGACGACGTGGTAGGCTAGCGGTTTCGGCTTCTCTAAAACCCTGCTGGCCACGCCCCTCCTCAACACTAATCTATTCTGCCGGGAGCTATTAAGGGTTGAGCGCGGCTAGGACCTCTCCTCCCCGTAGAGGACCTTGAGATCGTCGAGGGTAAGCCTCTCCCCCCTTCTAAGCTTCTCCTCAGCCTCCCTCCTCTTCTTCTCAAGGATTGCCGAGATCCTCTGCTTCTCCCTCTCCTCCCTAAGCTGCCGGAGCCTTGTCT
>JALURJ010000159.1 GCA_027016915.1 Desulfurococcales archaeon
CCTGACGTGCATCTGCACCTTGGAGCCCGGCTTACCCAGGTAGCCGTCGACCTTGATTAGGGGGCCCTGTGCAAGTATGTGTTCCAGCACCCTAAGCATGAGGAGCCTGTGCTCCCGGGTCAGCTTTGACTCATCCTCCACAACGACGGAGTTGGCTGCCGAGCGGCTCCAAATGTTGGAGGCCCAGCCCCACGAGCCGTTCCTGTACTGGATGCCATAGAGCTTGGCTCTTTCGAGGAGGTCGGGCGGGTTGTCGAGTATAGCCTTTATCCCCGCCCTCTCCTTATACTCAACTATCCTCCTGAAGGCCTCCCTGAAGGTCCTGGGGGTGAGCTCGTCTATCGGCGGTATGAGGCGGGGCAGGCGGGACACCTCCTGTTCCCCATGGGCATTTACAGGTCTCAAATGTAGGATCGGAGGATCTAATAAAGTTGTCCTTGATCGATCATAGTAATACTTCCCTGCCAAACGCATAATTCGTGCAAACCACACTATACGTTACCGGTGTGCCAGGTGTTCCTAGACCCAGGCCGCATAGACAGCCTAGTTGACCCGGCCAGACTTGTAGATGACATTGCCCGTGTCCTGACAGGCGACGCCACAGCGCCCCTCAGGGCCTCGCTGGAACACAGAGGTTCCTGGCTGGGGGCCATGCCTGCCGGGGGCCTCGGCTACTTCGCTGTGAAGGTGGTGGGGGTTTACCCGGGCAACCCCGCACGCCAGCTCCCCCTGGTCAGAGGGGTTCTCCTCCTATTCGACGCCGAGACGGGGGAGTTGCTGATGGAGGCGGACGCCGCCCCCGCCACAGGCTGGAGGACTGCGGCTGCCTCCGCCCTCGCGCTGAGGATCATGGGGTATAGGGGCGGAGGCACGGTGGGCATCATAGGTGCGGGGGTGCAGGGAGACTACCATGCCAGGGTGCTGGCCCGCATATACGGGTATGACGAACTCCTGGTTCACAGCAGAACCATGAGCAAGGCCGAGAAGCTGGCCGAAAAACATGGCGGGAGGGCCGCCTCCCTAGAGGAGCTGCTCAGGAGGTCCGATGTAGTCGTGGCCGCCACCACCTCGCAGAAACCAGTGGTCCTGGGCAGGCTGCTGAAGGAGGGTGCCCTGGTTGTGAGTGTGGGGGCTCCGCGGCCTGTAAGGGAGCTTGACGCCGAAACCATTGCAAGGGCTGGATGCGTGCTAGTCGACACTAGGGAGGGAGTGGCCTCGGAGAGCGACGACGTGGAGGGGGCTGAGAGGCTTGTGGAGCTCGGCGAGGCGCTCAGAGGCGAGGCCTGCAGGTATAGGGAGGTAGGGGTGTACAAGTCCGTGGGAACGGCGCTTTTCGACTTGGCGGTTGCCATCCACCTCTACGAAAGGCTCCAGGCGTCGCCGTAGGGCCTCTCCCCCTTTGAAAGCCTTGCCGGGAGAAGGGTGAGAGCCAGCATCCCCAGGATGACCAGCGCTGCTGCCGACGTTATGAATGGAGCCGCCAACCCTACAACGTCGTAGAGGTACCCACCTATGTAGGGGGAGGGTATGCCAGCAACACCCCTGACCGCGTTGGCTGAGGCGTAGGCTTCCCCAAGCCTCTCGGCCAGCCTGGCTATCAGAATATTGTATCCCGGCACCCAGAAGGCTATGCTTAGACCTAGGGTGGCAAACCCGGTTCCAGCCACGAGGGGGCCAGGCGAGTATGCTAGGAGCAGCGCCGTCAATGCACCCAGGGCCTCCGAGGAGGCGGCCATTACGAAGGGGCCCAGCCTGTCGGCGAGCCTCCCGGCGAGGGGGAGGACCGCTGTCTGAACTAGGCCCTGCACGCTGAACAGTATCCCTACAAGGGTCTCCGAGTACCCGCGGTTCTCCAGGTGGGCGCTCAGCAGCGGGAGCCACAGGGCCCAGACAAACCTGTCCACACCTATGAAAAGGTAAACCGTTGCTAGGAAGGGTTTGGGCCTCAACAGCCTAGAGTAGGTTTCCCGGAAGCCCTTGAGGAGGCTGGCCCTACCCCCTCTCCGGGCCACGGGCTCCCTGCTGAGCGCCCAGAAGAGGGCGAAGCCCACAGTGACCAGGACGCCCAGCATCAGGAAGGTGGGCTTGAACCCCATCCTGGCCGCCATGTACCCCGCAGCGAAGGGGCCAACGATCCTAGCAGCGCTGAAGGTCGATGCTATGAGCCCCACGTTGGTGCCCAGCCTCTCAACCCCCACACTGTAGGCCAAGAAGGAGGCCCTCGCAGGCTGGCCGAAGTAGAAGGCAAGCATGAAGAGCGTGTAGGAGAGCACCAGCACGTAGTAGGCGTTGCTCAGGTAGAGTATGTAGAGGCCGGCAGCCAGGAGGGCGCCGGTGGCGGCCACCGTTGCCCTGGACCCGTACGAGTCTATAAGATACCCCACGGCCGGTGCCAGCAGCGCCCCGACAAGGCTCGCTATTGAGGCTGCGCCCCCAACGCTCCTCATGGCATAGCCTAGGCTCGACATGTAGAAGCCGAAGAGGGCCTGGTAGCCGCCCACGCTGAAGCCCCTCAGCATGTTGTAGACCGCTAGGCTGCCAAGGTTCCGCCTGATATCTGGGTTCATCTTCGAACCCTCTGCGAGCCCTCCTAACAGGGTTCCCGGCTTTTCAAGTTTCCGCAGAGTATCCAGTGGCGGTGGCCAGGAATGCACAGGACCGCACATAACTCGCTCACAACTTCTCGGGGTATGCCCAGTACTCCCTTAGCTCCCTGAGGGGTTCGTAGCCCCTCAGCCTAACCTCCCTGAAGGCCCAGGTAAGCTCGGCTGCCAGCCGGGCGTCCAGTATCAGGGGGATCCTCAGGTCGGCTGCCAGCCTTCTAACCCCCCTATCCAGTACCGGGGTTCTCCCCGAGGCCGCCACCATGGATATCCTGCCCGACCTCACCATCTCCTCTGCCCTGGACCGCGGGACAGCTGGGAACCCGTTGATTTCGCCTCCCTCCAACGTGTACACCTCAATGCCGGCATCCTCCAGCGCCTCGGCTGCCATCCTCATGAGGGGTTTGTGCCTCCTAACAGCAGTGTAGACGAGGACCCTCTCCCCAGGCTCCGGGAGCCTGTTGGGCTGGGCTGCGAGCCAGCTCTTAACCAGGGCGTCGTGGTAGCTTGCCGAAAGAACAGCCACCTCGCCTGTGCTCCTCATCTCCGGGCCTAGGTGGGGGTAGGCTCCGGGGAGCTGGGCCCAGGAGAACTGGGGGGTCTTGACAGCATAGGCCTTTGCAGGGGGTTCGTAGAACTCGCCGAGCCCCAGGCCCAGCGTTTCCTCGAAAACCACCCTGGCAGCCAGGTCCATCAGGTTCACGCCGCGGCTCTTGCTGGAGAAGGGCATGGACCTGCTCGACCTGAGGTTTAGCTCGAGCACATAGACCCTGCCGTCCTTAACTATGAACTGGAGGTTGAACGGCCCCCTTATCCCCAGGGCCTCAACCAGGCTCACCGCCGCCCTCACCATCTCCCTCTTAGCCTCACCGGAAAGCCTCCTGGTCGGGGTCACCATGGTGGAGTCGCCGCTGTGGACCCCTGCCTCCTCTATGTGCTCTATCAGTACCCCCACGGCGGAGCGGCCGTCACCCACCCCGTCTATCTCGGCCTCCTGGGCACCCTCGACGAACTTGGACACTATTACGGGGTGCTCCCTAGACACCTTGGCGGCCTGGGCCAGGTACGCCACCAGATCCTCCTGGCTCCACGCTATGCTCATCGCTGAGCCGCTAAGCACGTAGCTGGGCCTCACAATGACCGGGTATCCCACCGACTCGGCGAACCTCACGGCCTCGCGGGCGCTCCAGGCCTCAACCCACTCAGGCTGCCGTATCCCCAGTGCCTCTAGCAGGGAGCTGAACTTGGCCCTGTCCTCGGCCATGTCGACGCTCCTTCCAGAGGTTCCCAGGAGCCTGACCCCTGCCTCCTCAAGCCTCTTGGCCAGATTGTTGGATATCTGGCCGCCAGCGAAGGCTGCTACGCCTACAGGCTTCTCCGCCCGGTATATGTCCAGGATCCTCTCGTAGCTCACCTCCTCAAAGTACAGCTTGTCGCTCATGTCCCAGTCGGTGGAGACGGTCTCTGGGTTGTAGTTGACTATGGCCACCTCGAAGCCCCTCCTCCTCGCCGCCTGGGCGAAGTTTACAGTCGCCCAGTCGAACTCCACGGAAACCCCTATCCTGAAAACGCCTGCTCCGAGGACTAGAACCGTGCCGCGCGAGCCCGGCTTACTCCGAGCCTCGTCGCTGGCCGAGGCGTTGTAGGTCATGTAGAGATAGTTTGTCTGGGCTGGCCACTCCGCAGCAACGGTATCTATGTTCTTAGTCCTTGGCTCCACGCCATGCTCCTCTCTAATCCTCCTAACCTCGTCCTCCCCAACCCCTGCTAGTAGGGATATCTGGTGGTCGCTGAACCCCAGCCTCTTAGCCTCCCCCACCAGCTCGTCGAGCCTGCCAGGGCTTCTTGAGAGTTCTGCGGCCAGCCTCACTATCCTCTCTATTGCGTAGAAGTAGTAGGGGTCGACGCCGCTGGCCCTGGAGAGGTCTTCGGGGCTGGCGCCGAGCTCGATGGCCTTTGCCGCGTAGATGGGCCAGTAGGGCCTCCTCTCCCTCACCGCCCGTACTGCCTCCTCAGCGCTGCCTATCTCGCTGTAGAGGGGGCCTCCCACGAGCCCCGGCTCGCCTATGTCGAGCATCCTGAAAGCCTTCTGGAGCGCCTCCTCGATGTTCCTCCCTATAGCCATTACCTCGCCTATGCTTTTCATCTCGGAGGTAAGCCTCTCGTCAACGCCGTCGAACTTCTGGGTGTCCCATCTGGGAACCTTGACTACAACATAGTCGAGGCTGGGCTCGAAGCAGGAGCAGGTGACCCCTGTGACCCGGTTGAGTATCTCGTCCAGCGTGTAGCCCAGCGCTATCTTGGCCGCTATGTATGCTAGGGGGTAGCCTGTGGCCTTGCTGGCCAGCGCGCTGCTCCTAGACATTCTGGGGTTGGTCTCGATGATGTATAGGCCCTCGCCGCGGGGCCCCAGGGCCAGCTGGACGTTGCCCTCCCCCACAAGGAGTATTGATTCGGCCACCCTCATCGACGCCACCCTGGCCTCCTGGTACTCCTTGTCGGTGAGGGTTTGGCAGGGCGCGACGACTATGGAGTCGCCCGTGTGCACTCCCATGGGGTCGACGTTCTCGAGGCAGGCTACCGCAACGCTGTTCCCCCTATAGTCCCTGACCACCTCGAACTCCACCTCCTTCCAGCCGTCGAGGTACTTCTCCACCAGCACCTCCCTAACCTCGCTGTGGGCGAACGCCCTGGCCAGCCCCCTCCTCAGCTCGGCCAGTCCGCGGGCTATGAGGGAGCCCCTACCCCCCAGGTTGAAGCTCACCCTAACTATGACCGGGTAGCCAACCTCCTCGGCAGCCCCGAGCGCCTCCTCGACACTGTGGGCGGCCATGCTTGGAGGTATGGGTAGGCCGCTGCTCCTCATGGTCTCCCTGAACCTCTCCCTGGAGAGGGCCCTCTCTATGCCCTCGATGGGCGTGCCGAGAACCCTAACCCCGTGTTCGCGGAGCACACCTCTCCTCCACAGCTCCACCCCGAGGCTCAGCGCTGTCTGGCCGCCAAAGCCTAGCAGTATGGCGTCGGGCGCCTCCTTCTCCAGGATCTCCTCCACGAACCGGGGCGTCAGGGGCGCCAGGTATACCTTGTCGGCCATCTCGTAGCTTGTCTGGATGGTGGCGACGTTGGGGTTCACCAGGACAGTCTCCACACCCTCCTCCCTCAGCGCCTTGAGCGCCTGGCTCCCGCTGTAGTCGAACTCCGCCGCCTCGGCTATCTTGATGGCCCCCGACCCTATCACCAGGGCTTTACGCACCGTCTCCCTAGGCATGCCTATCCACCATGTCGGAGTACATGTCGAAAACCCAGCCCAGGTCCCACGGGCCCGGCGAGGCCTCGGGGTGGAACTGGACGGCTACCACCGGCTTGCCGGGAAGCAGGAAGCCCTCAAGCGTGGAGTCGTCGGGGTTGACAAACCACGGTTTAAGCCCCGTGCCTTCCAGGTTCACAGCGTATCCGTGGTTCTGGCTGGTCACGTAGCACTCCCCTGTATCCAGGTTCTTGACCGGCTTGTTGTGGCCCCTATGGCCGTACTTCATCTTGTACACGCTGGCACCCAGCGCCAGGGCTAGGAGCTGGTGTCCGAGGCATATTCCTAGGACCGGCAGCCCCTGCTCAACGGCGGCCCCGGCAGCTTTTATCATCCCTTCCAGGAGAAGCGGGTTGCCTGGGCCGTTGCTCAGCACCAGCCCCCAGGGGTCGTAGCTGAGGGCTTTGTCGAGGCTCCAGCCGCACGGAATCCTCACAACGTGGAACCCCCTATCCAGGAGCTCCCTGAGTATGCCGTACTTGACCCCGCAGTCGTAGAGGGCCAGGGTCCCCCTGGCACGGCCGTTCTCAGGCCAGTGCTCCACAGGCCTGGGCGGGGAGACCTGGGCAACATAGTCGACGGCGTCGTAGCCGGGGTGGCGCTCCAGGGCCTCCACCATGGGCTCCAAGCCGGGGTCCTGGTCCTCGGGGAAAACCGCTGCGACAGCCATCTCCACGCCCTTCTCCCTTATCATGGAGACGAGTAGCCTCGTGTCAACCCTGCTTATCCCCGGCACGCCCTCTCTGCGCAGCCAGTCGTGGAGGCTCTCCACCGACTCCCAGTGACTGGGCCTTGTCTCTTCCGCTACAACCAGGGCCTCGACCTGGATCCTGTCGGACTCGTAGTGCAGGGGGAGGCCGTGCCTCCTCCTAGCCCTGCTCGGAACACCGTAGTTGCCGACGAGGGGGTGGGTTATGACCAGTATCTGCCCCCTATAGCTGGGGTCTGTGAGGCTCTCCGGGTAGCCGACCATCCCGGTGGTGAATACTATTTCCCCGACCCTGATGCCCGGGGCCCCGAAGCCGCAGCCCTCGAACACGACGCCACGTGACAGGAGTATTCGGGAACGCATCCCCCTGGGGCATCTAAGCTTCGGGTACCTGTGTATCACCGTTATCTCCACCAGCACCACCCTTAACCCAGGCTACCAGTCTGCCGAGCTCCTCCTCACCCCTCGCATAGGCCTCAAGGGTCTCGGCGAACCCCTTTTCGTCGGTCCTAACCCTCTCCCACGCCACTCTGAGGGCCTCCTCCACCCTCCCGGGCGCCGGGGCCCCCAGAACATTTTTAGACTCGACGCTTTCCCGAGGCGTGAGGGGGGCCTCCAGGCCTAGGCGCTTCGCTATGGCGTCTGGGCCAAGCCCCTCGGCAATCATGGATGCAACGGTTCTATGGGCCTCCCTATAGGGAACGCCCTTCTCCACGCTAAGCCTCTCAGCAAGGTCGGGCGAGGATAGGGGCAGCCTTCCAGCCTCCTCCACGCCACGGCCCGTGGCCTGCAGCCCCTTGACAAGGTCTTCAACCACGCTAACAGCCTCAATGGTTTCCGAGAGAACCCTCCAGGCATGCCTGCTGGCCTCCTGGAGGTCAAGGCTGTACCCTGAGGGCAACCCCGCCTCTATCCCAGCCAGCGCCAAGAGGTCCCCTAGAAGCTCTACCGCCCTAGCCCTGAGCACCTCCATGGTGACAGGGTTCCTCTTATGGGGCATCAGGCTGCTCGTTGAGAGGTGCGCTGGAGGTAGCTCGACGTAGCCGAGGGAGGGGTGACTCCACAGAACCATGTCCTCTGCAAACCTGCTCACCACCAACATGGCCGTGTAGGCTGCCGAGGCTGCGGCGAAGAGGAACAGCCTGGAGGATGATGCGTACAGGGTGTTCACGACGGGCTCCCTGAACCCCAGCAGCTGGGACAGCCTGGCCCTATCCAGAGGCACCGTTGTCCCCACAGCCGCTCCGCTGCCGAGCGGCGACTTGTCCACCACATCGACCAGGGTAGAGTGTATGTGCCTCCACGAGTCTGCCAGTGCCTCCTCCACCGAGAGCAGGTAGTGGGCCAGGGTTGTTGGCTGGGCTGGCTGGAAATGGGTGTGGGCGGGGATCACGTCGGCCATGTGCTGCTCAGCCTTAGATAGCAGCGTCTTCCTCAGCCCCAGAATGGAGGCTAGGAGGTCTAGCAGGAGCCTCCGAGCCCTGAGCCTAAGCGCTGCGGCCACATGGTCGTTCCTGCTCCTCCCCAGTGCCGCCCAGCCAGCCTCCAAGCCAAGCCTCTCCTCCAGGTAGGCCTCCACGGCCTCGTGCACGTCTTCGTAGCCCTCGCGGAGCACCAGGCCCGTGTCCTTCCTGGCCTCCTCGAGGAGCCTGATTATCCTGGCGGCCGAGCCCCGGGGTATGAGCTTCCTCTCCGCTAGATGGGCTACATGTGCCTTCAGGACCTCGAGGACCTCCCCGGCTATGGCCTGGTCGTCCCGGATCGACGACGTGTATCTGACAAGCCGTTCCTCCCCCGGGCCTAGCAGTTTCTCCCTGTACCTCAACCCTTGTTCAGCCCCCTTGCCCTCAGGGCGAGCAGGGAGTGGAGGCCCCACATTTCTATGAAGCCCCTGGCCTCCTCGTCGCTCGGGTACCAGCCCTCCACGTAGCTAGCCAGCTGCTCGCTGTACCCAGCGTACCTGCTGCTCCTACCCAGTATGGTTAGGGAGCCCTTGTACACCTTGAGCCTCACCACGCCCTCCACGTACCTCTCCATGGAGGCTATCAGGGCGTCGAGGTGCTGCCTGAGAGGCTCAACCCAGAGGCCCTGGTAGACAAGGTCGGTCCATAGGGTGTCGACAAGCCTCTTGAACCTCAGCTCCCTGGGCGTGAACACCAGCTTCTCCAGGTCCTTGTGGGCCTCTATGATGGCCAGCGCCGCGGGAGCCTCGTACACTTCCCTGGACTTGAACCCCACCACCCTGTTCTCCACATGGTCTATCCTGCCGTAGCCGTGGAGGCCGAGGAGCCTGTTAAGCCTCTCCACAAGCTGTAGGGGTTCAAGCTCCTCGCCGTTCACCGAGACCGGCACACCCTCCCTGAAGCCCAGCTCCAGTATGAGGGGCTTATCGGGCGCCTTCTCCGGAGCCACCGTCCACTCGAAGGCGTCCTCAGGGACCGGCGCGGCCGGGTCGTCTATCTCCGGGCCCTCTATGCTCCTCGACCAGAGGTTGGCGTCTATGCTGAACCTCTTATGGGTGGAGGGTACTGGTATCCCCTTCCTCCTAGCGTACTCGAGCTCCTCGCTCCTGCTCATCCCCCAGAGCCTGGCCGGCGCTATGATCTCCAGTTCGGGGGCATAGGCCTTCACCGTAAGGTCGAATCTAACCTGGTCGTTGCCCTTCGAGGTGCAGCCGTGGGCTACGGCGTCGGCCCCCTCCCTCCTAGCAACCTCCACGAGCTTGCGGGCTATAAGGGGCCTGGCAAGGGCTGTGCCAAGGGGGTACCTGTCCTCGTAGAGGGCGTTGGCCCTGATGGAGGGGTAAACGTAGTTTTCCGCGAACTCCCTGCGCGCATCTATGTTGTAGTGTTTTACCGCTCCAAGCCTCTCCGCTCTAGCGGCAACCTCGTCCAGATCCTCGCCCTGCCCAACATCAACTGTTACGGTGACGACCTCGGCTCCGTAGAACTCCTGAAGCCACACTATGGCTACGCTAGTGTCTAGACCTCCAGAATATGCGAGTACTATTCTTGAGACAGGCGACTGCCCGAATACTCCCAGCCCCTGTGGAGGGCTGTTAACCCACTATTTAAACATTTCTGTGAAACGTGGGCAGGGTATACGTAGTCCTCTACATAGACCGTGACCTCGCCGGAGGAGAGAGGATAGCGGAACTGAGCGTTGACAGGATAAAAGCCGTATCGGAGTGGGGCCATGCACCTCGACGACGACTGGACAGTCATACCCCTGCATAGGGTCGTGGAGATAAGGAGGAGAAACGGGAGCATAGTGTGGAGCAGGCGACGCACCAGCCGCACATAAAACTACTTAATGGCTACTAGAAACAGCCTGTTAGCATTTTGGGGCTCCCTCTTATTGATGTCGGCATCCCCATACACCTCGGCCGCTCTGAAGCCTGTCCTAATAGCGGACTCTCTAAGTTCCCTGGCATTATAGAGTCTAAGCTTGTCGTATACGAAGTATGAGCGCATGGTTCTATCTTCATTTATAATCATTACAAGTCTCTTGAAATGCACTATAGCCTTAACGTTTTCAAACTCTCTGTAATCGATAATAAATAATATCTTACCATCAGGAGCTTTGACCTCCCAGACGCCAGGGCCAGGCATAGCACCAAACCTATAAGCGAAAGCGTACGGGTTAGGTGTGTCAGCCACGAAAACTCCTCCAGGCTTCAGGGCTCTATGTACACCAGTCAAGAGTCTATTCAAATCACTATCTTCAACCATGTAAGCTATACTTGTGAAAAACATGGTCACGGCGTCAAACTCTCCATTATAGTCTAGGTTCCGAGCGTCTTTCTTCACGAATTCCAGTTTAAGACCCTCAGACTCAGCCTTAGATTTTGCTATCTCGAGCATCTCATCGTGTAGATCAAGGCATACGACATCGTATCCCCGCCTCGCAAGCTCTAGGGCAGGGGAACCAGTACCGCATGCTACATCCAGGATCCTCTTAATACTCCTCTCCGCCCGGGCCTTGAACACCTGCTCTACGAAATCCACGTATCTCGGTACGACCCTCTCAATATAATCGCGGTATAGCACGTCATAGTACCTAGCAAGCTTTGTATAGAGCACGTGCTCCTCGTACAAAAGACTTCACCCTATAGCCCGGCTGATCTACGAAGTTATAGCATATCCGATTCTTAATAGGCTAACTGGTTGACTACATGATAGCCTGGTTAGTCAATCAACTAGTATACTAAGGGATATATAAAGGGCTGAGTGGTTAGGTTCATGCTCGCTTAATAACAGTAAAATTCGTGTTTAGCCGGGGGTAAACAGGTGAGAGTATGAACTTCTTTTCAATTGATTACTAAGTAATATGATCACGAACACATCACTCGAAATTAGGCACGAATAGGTAAGCTCATGAGGCTAAAATTTACCTGATCCCCTCCTATAAATGAATACCATACAATGTTTGGGCTCGTTCAATTCCCTGGCAAGTAATACCTCCTAGATTAGGATCAAATGGCGTCTAACACCGACGGTATAGCTTGTGCAGGCCACTCCGATATACTATGTGCTCATGGGAGTTACTTGCGTTTAGCCTTGTATGACCTTCTATTTTCAATTTCAGTATCTAAGGGAAAAATACTCTGAGGGAATTCACCCTACCTGACGATGGTGTTGAGTGCTTCCTGCCGGCTTTTTAACCTGGTTTGAACCTGTGGTGACTTAACTATACGATAACACAACCAGTATACTTGAGGCAGTTGTGTTAAGTGGGCCTTACCACAACCAACTAGCTAATCCCTTCTGCTGAGATCTGGCTTTGGCTTATCCGAGCCCTGTTCCTTGCATATTGTTTAGCCTCAATTTAGTGTTATTCTTCGTAATTGAGGAATGTTAGTCATGAGGCTTAATTATTGAGTGTAAAATATACGATAATTTAGTGAATAAAAGAGCTATCCTTCGTTAACCTAATCCATGGGTCTGATAGGCTGAAAAAGCCGCTAATCAGGAAGGGCAAGAGGAGAGGGTAAGTTCAGGGCCATAAGCTGGGATGAGGCCCTCGACTACGTACCCGTGACCTAGCTTCAGGAGGCGAAAACACCCTTGCAGGGGCCTTTGCGTAATACCTGTAGGAGTGTGCACACGCTAGACTCTCTCACCAGTAGCCACGTAGATCGCCGCCGACGCTATGTAGGTGGCGTGGTCCGCTATCCTCTCCAAGTGCCTCAGAACAAGGGCCTCGAGCGCCTGGCAGAGCGGCACGCTCTCAGAGCCCTTTAGTGCCTTAAGGGCCTCAACGTATATCTTGTCGACCTCGGCGTCCAGACCCATCGCCTCCCTAGCCAGCTCTGCGTCTATGTCGAGGAACGCCTTCGTGGCCTTTGAAAGCATCTCCACAACTATCCGCCCAGCCTTGCCCGTGATGGGGAGGTCGCAGCCCGGCGCAGACGCTATGCTCAGGGTCCTAACGATCTCGGCGGCATATCTGGCAACCCTGTAGTAGTCGTAGCAGACCTCCATAACCGAGCTAACCAGCCTAAGGTCCCTGGCCACCGGCTGGTACCTAGCCAGGATCTCTATGGCCAGGTTTCCAACCTCCCTCCGAATAGTCTCTATCTGCACAACCTTGTTCCTTAACCCCTCGGGGATCGCCGGGTCCTGGGTC
>JALURJ010000160.1 GCA_027016915.1 Desulfurococcales archaeon
ACAGTGTACCGTTAGATGGATAGTTGAATCCATAATAGGTCGAACCTATATCGAGACACTCGAACTAAAATGCAATAATGGAACTAGTTTCGCCTCGAGATCGGAACTATATTTACCGGCCACGGACGAAGTCTTATATCTGGCTAGAAAAGCGGGCTTCAGCTACGTAAAAATTTTGAAGCCCTTCACACTGGAAGAGCCAGCACCCAGAGGCAGGGCATTCATAGTTTTTATCAAAACTTAAGGAGTGATTGGAAGGGTTACCATTTATACGTAGGCTCTTTCTTAGCCTTAAACATCTTCGCGGCATACCTGGTGTCGCTGGTCATCGCCAGCCTCTCCAGCTCGGAGATGCCAAGCTCGGCCAGGCTGGTTGCCTTGACTTGGCGGAGCAGCTTCTTCACAGACCTAACCCCTCCAGGCGAGTAGCTGAGCACAGACCTCACAACCTCGCCCACCTTAACCTCGAGATCCTCCAAGTCCTCGGCCAGTACCGATACCAAGCCCATGCTGTAGGCCTCCTCCGCTGTAAGGGGTTTGCCAGTCATAGCCAGCAGCGCTGCCCTAGCCGGCCCCAGGGCCAAGGCGCCCAGCGTGGGCAGGATCGGCGGGACAAGCCCCCATTTGGCCTCGGGCCACGCTATCCTAGCTCCTTTAACAGCCACTACTACGTCGGCTGCCCAGAGAAGCTCGGCGCCGCCACCATAGGCGTGGCCGTTTACAGCCATTATCAAGGGCTTCTCCAGGGCGAGGAGCGTCCTGAAGAGCTCGGCGAGTTTCCGGAAAATACTGGATGCCTCCTCCGGGTCTTCGGCCTCAGCCACCTCCCCCAGGTCTATCCCGGCTGAGAAGGCCTTACCCCTGCCTGTCAGGACCAGGACCTTTGCCTCGTGGTCCCTGTCGAGCTCCTTGAAGATGTTGATAAGCTCGTTCATCAGCTCCCTGTTCAGGGAGTTCAGCTTTTCAGGGCGGTTTAATATAGCCCAGGCTGCAGGGCCTTTACGCTCAACCACCACGTGGCCCACAACTAGCACCTCCGAAAACTTAACGTTCCCCAAGTAAATAACGGCGACGCCCCTTAGGCCTGAAGACAGACTGCCACAGCCATAGCTATGAGGACTACATGCATAACGGTACAGTATATGCATATGGCCCTTGCAACCCTAACTTCTAGATACACCAGGTAGGGAACGGAGATCACACCCACCGCCAGGAGTGCGGCGAAGACGTGGAAGGCGGGAGAAACGTTTGCAACAGTATAGACTACAAGGGCGGCGAGAAGCGCCATGAAGTAGAGGGGGGCCAGCACGGAGAAGTGGACTCCCAAGATCCGGGCCTGCGGCAACGCGTACACCGCCCCGCAGCCAGCCTGTTCGTCCACCGTGCAAGGGCCGCCAAACATGTACTCCTTAAACGACATGAGAGCAGCCGCAACGCCCACAGCTGCCAGCAACAGCAACAGATCCGCCTGCATACCCTTCCCCTGATTCACAGCTTATGGGCGGGCCCATATATACATCTCACCAACACTGGCTGGAACAACGCTCCCAGACGAAGATCGAGCTTTAATGATGGTGCACCGCTGCTGCGACAACATCGCTAAGCAGGGCCAGAGCCGTGGACCGCGGACCGCCTCCTGCTCCTTCAAGGTACACGGTCCTCCCTCCATCCGACACGATGTGGACCCCATTTCTAGCACCCTGCAGCCTGGCTAGAGGGCTGGACGGATCCACTGTCTCCAGCCTCACCGCCGCCTTCCCACCCTCCACGTCGAGCCTCGCAACATACCTGACCGGCCACCTGGCCTTTATGAGGTTTTCAGCTTCAGGGCCGAGGGGCTCCCTCTCCACCATGTGGACCGGTATGTGCCTGCCCAGTACTCCTGAAAGGATAGAGATCTTGGCTGCGGGATCCCACCCCTCGAGATCCAGGCTGGGGTCTGGCTCGGCATAGCCGTCCCTCTGGGCTCTTCCAACGGCCTCCTGAAATCTGAGGCCTCTATGTATAAGATTCACTATATAGTTGGTTGTGGAGTTCAGCACGCCGTAGATGGCTTCGATCCTTCTACCCAGATACCCATATCTGAGCAGATCTATTAGAGGGGTTCCCGCCATGACCGTGGCCTTGAGGCCGAGGTAAACGCGCCTCCTCTCAGCCATGGACGCTATCTCCCCGTACCTGAGGGCGAAAGGCCCCTTGTTGGCGGAGACTACGTGGACCCCCATCTCCACGGCTCTCATCACATGGCTCAGGGCTGGCTCGGCGTCCCTGTAGTTGCTGGGGGTGACTTCAACCAGAACATCCACGGCGTCTCCCAGTATTTCTAGGGCGCCCACCGTGGTAAGGCCGGGCTCCCCACCCTCCAGGCTCGAAACGGCCCCTCTAGGCACCCCAAGGAGTTTCTGAAGAACGCTTTCTGGGACACCATTCCGGGAAATGAGGGCACCGCGGGAATCCACCACGCCAACCACCAGGATCTCCACGCCGCTCTCGGCCAGCCACACCTTATATTCTAGGACCAGCTTCACGAACTCCCTGCCAACATTACCAAAGCCTGAGACCAGTAGCTTGGCCTCTCGGGAGCCCATGTTTCCACTCAGGCAGCTCTTGGGCAGGGATTACATAAAATATTGCCGCTCGAAATACCGCTAAGTAGCGAAGTCCAGCAGAGTCCCCGATTTAGGCTTTGCTGGCTCACTACTGCCCTGTGTCTTCACCAAGGGTTTGAAGCCTCCCCTATGGCTTGGCGTTTCAGAGGCCCACACGGCGCTGCAGCCTATGCGGCGCATAAGCTTAACGCTCTTTTCGAGCTGCTCCAACTCGTCGGGAGTGAAGCCCTCATACTCCACACTGGTGACCATGCTCCTGTCGAGGCTGAGCCTTATGTGGTAATGGCCAGCGGGTAGCAGGTTCTGGTCGTGGGTGACAATGATTATCTGCTCGGCGTCCAGCTCTTCAAGCACCTCTCTCAGCTTCTCAACTCTTTCGGGAGAGAACCCGTAGGTGGGCTCGTCTAGTATGAGGAGCCCCTTGCTGAGCTGAGGCACCATAGCTCTGGCCACGGTGTTTAGGGCAAGCCTGTAAGCCAGACCGACGCTCGCCACCTGGCCGCCGCTGGGCAGGGTTATTTCGTGGCTCGAAGCACCTATACTAATCCTATAAACCGGGGTGAAGTCCTGGTCTATATCGACCGTTATGCCCTCCTGCCCCTCCATGAGCCTGGAGAATAGGCGGCGGAACTCGTACTGGAATATCTGGTGAGCCCTGCGCTTCACGTAGGACTCTATCTCATCCACTATCCTGACCAAGTCGGCCCTGTGCTCCCTCTCCTTAACAAAGCTCAGCATTCTTTCAAGTATCTTTACCTCGCGACCAAGCTCCTCAACCTCACGCCTCTTAGCCTCAAGCTCCTCCACGCTTCTCTCCATCTCCCCGACTTCGCCTCTAAGCTGGCCAGCCTCGTTCACTATCCTTTCCAGCTCCTCTTTAAGGCCACCCAACTCCTCCTCTAAACGCTTCAGCCTCACCTCGATCTCCGAGTATCTGGCCACCTCGCCCTTGAGGGCGGCGAGGTCGGCGCGGACCTTTTCCGCTTCCGCCCTTTTCTCCTCAAGCCTCCTAGCCAGCTCCTCCGCCCTGGCCAGCTCCTCCCTTTCAGCCGATAGATTGTCCAGCTTCGAGGTGATGCTGGAAGCCTTTGCCTGGAGCGTTCTGAGCTGCTGGCCCAATTCGTGCCGCTGATCCCTCAGCCGCCTGAGGGTGTCCTCCAACTCCCTCAGAGCCTTCTCGAGACGGCTTGACTCCTCCCTCGCTTTTCCTAGCCTTCCCTTCAGCTCCTCGATCCTGGCCTTCAGCTTTGACACGAGACTAGCACCATGGCTCCGGGAAACCGGCTGCTCGCATGTGGGGCATTTCCCAGCCTCGACCAGGCGTTCGACCTCAGCGAGCCTGCTCTCCAGGGTCTTAATCTGCCCCTCTATGATGGAGGCGGTGCTTCTAGCCTCCTCTAGCTCCCTTCGTCTCTTAGAAACCTGTTCATGCAGCTCGGACTCCTTGGCGTCGAGGTCTGTTAGAATACGCGTGATTTTCTCCTGCTCATCCAGGAGCCTGGCTCTTTCCTGCTGAAGTTTTTCAATCTCCCTTTCCAGAGTCTCCAGCCTCTTCTTAACCTG
>JALURJ010000161.1 GCA_027016915.1 Desulfurococcales archaeon
CTTCTATGCCCGCGCTGTAGAGGCCTACAGACTCTACGGGTCCCACGTTATGCGGAATGTTTAAAACCATTAAGAATCATTGGTGGCAACGGTGTCGGGGTATGCGTTTTAACGCGTCCGAGTAGGGTTTCCGAGGAGCTGGTTGAAAAAGTAGCCCGCCTCGCCAGAATAAGGGTTTCAGAGGAGGAGAAACGGGTTCTGGCCGCCGATTTCTCCAGGATCCTCGAGTTCTTCAGCAAGATCGACGAGGCAAAGCTTGAAGAGGAGCCCATGTTCCACGCTGGCGGGTCTGAGGGATTCTTCAGGGAGGACGAGCCCGGAGAACCCCTGCGAAGGGAGGACATTATAGCCATGACTCCGCAGGCCAGCGAGGGCTACGTCAAGGCTCCCTGGAGGGGATCGAGATGAGGATTGAGGAGATGCCTGCAACCATCGTAGCGGAAATGGTGAGGAGGGGGGATCTCAGCGCGGTCGACTACGTCTCCAGAATACTGGAGAGGGCTGAGAGGACGGAAGACAGGGTTAATGCCTACATAACCCTTCTCAAAGACCTGGCCTTGAAAAGGGCTGAGGAGATAGACAGGGCGGTGGGTAGAGGAGAGGATCCCGGCAGGCTGGCTGGAGTAGCTGTAGCGGTGAAGGACAACATAGCAGTGAGGGGGGTGGAAAACACGTGTGGGTCCAGGATACTGAAAGGCTACAGGCCCCCCTTCAACGCCACGGTTGTCGAGAGGCTCCTCATGGAGGGCGCCGTGATAGTCGGCAAGACCAATATGGACGAGTTCGCCATGGGCTCCACCACCGAGACGAGCGCCTATGGCCCCACCAGGAACCCATGGAACCTGGAGAGGGTGCCCGGAGGCTCTTCGGGGGGCAGCGGCGCGGCCCTCGCGGCAGGCTCGGCAACCCTGGCCCTGGGAAGCGACACAGGTGGCTCCATCAGGTGTCCAGCTGCCTACACGGGGACCTACGGGCTTAAGCCGACCTATGGCGCCGTGAGCAGGTACGGCCTGGTCCCTTATGCCAATAGCCTGGAACAAATAGGCCCCATGGCTAGGAACACTGAGGACCTAGCCCTGCTCTACAGCGTCATCGTGGGTCACGATCCCCGGGACTCCACCTCCCTCCGGGACTCCGGGGCTCATCTGGCCCGTATAGAGAATGTGGATCCAGCGAAGCTGAGAATAGGGGTTATACGGGAGTTGGTGGAGGAACCCGTTGATAAGCGGGTTGCCCGGGAGGTTTGGAGACTGCTCCACAAGCTGGAGTCCATGGGTGCCGAGGTCGACGAGGTGAGCCTCCCCCTGGTGGACTACGCCCTCCCCGCCTATTACATTGTGGCCATGGCGGAGGCTTCAAGCAACCTCGCGAGATATGATGGAACAAGGTATGGGTTCAGGGCTCCCGGAGCCACGTGGGAGGAGATGGTGGTGGAGACGAGGACCCGAGGGTTCGGGTGGGAGGTTAAGAGGAGGATAATGCTCGGCTCCTTCATCCTCTTAGCAGGGTATGTGGAGCAATACTATGTCAAGGCCTTGAGGGTGCGTTCAGCGGTGAGGAGGGAGATCCTCTCACTCCTCTCCAGGCACCACGTGCTTGTAGGTGCCACTATGCCCATACCTGCCCCGAGGCTGGGGGAGAGGGTTAAGGACCCCCTCCTCCTCTACACGATGGACATAGCTACGGTACCTGCAAATCTTGCCGGAATACCTGCAGTAAGTGTGCCTGCAGGCATTGTGGATGGAGCCCCGGTGGGCGCCCAGTTCATGGGACCCCCTATGGGCGAGCCCCTCCTGCTGGGTGTGTCAAAGCTCTGCGAGGAGGCCACGGGGTTTAGGGACAGGGTGGTGTAGCCGTGGAGGCGGTTATAGGGCTCGAAATACACGTGCAGATGACGTCGCTGAAAACAAAGCTTTTCTGCAGGTGCCCGGCAGACTATAGGGGTGCACCGCCCAACACCCACGTGTGCCCAGTGTGCCTGGGCCTGCCCGGGGCTCTCCCGGTGGTTAACAGGGAGGCTGTGAAGAAGGCTGTCATGCTGGCCCTCGCCCTAAACTGTAGGCATATAGCTGAGAAAGTTGTGTTCAGCAGGAAACACTACTTCTACCCGGACCTCCCGAAGAACTACCAGATAACCCAGTTTAAGGGCGGCGGAGGAGCGCCCATAGCTGAGGACGGCTATCTGGAGTTGCTTCAGGGAGGCGGGGTCAGGAGGGTGAGGATTAGGAGGATAAACGTCGAGGAGGACCCTGGGCGCCTCGTATACACTGAAGGCGACATAACCAGTAGCCCCGAGGTTCTAATAGACTATAACCGTTCAGGCATAGCCCTCCTCGAAATAGTGACGGAGCCCGACCTCAGGAGCCCGAAGGAGGCCAGGCTCTTCCTCGAGAAGCTGAGGGCCATAGTGGAGTACCTCGACATAGCCGATCTCAGTCTTGAGGGTTCTATGAGGGTTGACGCCAACATATCGCTTCCAGGAGGGGCCAGGGTGGAGGTGAAGAACATAGGCTCCGTTAAAGAGGTGGAGAAGGCTCTGTCCTACGAGGTGGTGAGGCAGAGGGCCCTCCTCTCCAGAGGAGCAGCTATAGGTAGGGAGACCCGGCACTGGGACCCTCTCCGGGGGGTTACGAGGCCCCTAAGGGTGAAGGAAGAGGAGGAGGACTACAGGTACTTCCCTGACCCCGACCTCCCACCCATACCTCTGCCGCGCGAACTGATAGACTCTGCAGTGGCCATGCTGCCCGAGCTGCCGGATGCTAGGATGCGGAGGTTCGTGGAGGAGCACGGTCTGAGCAGGGAGCTTGCCTATGCTCTCGCCATGGATAAGAGGCTGGCAGACTTCTACGAGGAGACCTTGAAACGCTTCTGGGCACCCCGCCTTGTAGCCGTCATGCTGGCGGTGGACTACCTGGGCTTCCTGGAGAAGAACAGGCTTAGGATGGGGGAGGATAGGCTCAACCCGGACCTCCTCGCTAAGCTGGCCAGGCTTGTGGAGGAGAAGGTCATAACGCCGGAGCAGGGCAAACACCTGCTATTCAGGGTTGCCAGGGAGGGTGTCGACCCTGTAGAGATAGTGGAGAGGGAGGGCCTCAAGGCACTGAGGAGTGAAGAGGAGCTTCGCAGGATAGTGGAGAGGGTTGTGGAGGCAAACCCTAAAGCCGTGGCTGATGCCGCCAGGAACCCAAAGGCCGTCAACTTCCTCGTAGGCAGGGTTATGAGGGAGACGCGGGGGAGGGCCGAGCCCCGGCTGGTTAGGAGGCTTGTGGTGGAGGAGCTTAGGAGAAGGGGTGTGGAGGTTGGAGAGTAGGAGGGTGCTGGCAGCCGAGACGCCCAGCCACGCTGGGGGAGCGGTGCGGCTCATGGGCTGGGTTTCGAGAATCAGGGTTCTCGGGGGGATAGTGTTCCTGGAGCTCAGGGATAGGAGCGGCTCAGTCCAGGTTGTTGTGAGGAGAGGGGCTCCCTGCTTCGACCTGGCTAGGAGGCTGTCTAGAGACTACGTTGTAGCCGTGGAGGGCGAGGTTAGAAGGGAGGAGCGGGCTCCTGGAGGGGTGGAGGTTGTGGCCAGCAGGGTCTCTGTGCTGAACGAGGCTGAGAAGCCTCTCCCCCTCGACTACTCGAAGAGCGGCAACCCGCTCAACCTCCGCCTCGACTGGAGGTTCCTGGATCTCAGGAGCCCTCGAAGCCAGGCTGTTATGCGGGCGCTGGCAGAGGCCGCCCATGCTGTGAGGGAGTACTTCAGAAGCCAGGGGTTCCTGGAGATATTTACCCCTAAAATAATAGGGCAGGCCTCGGAGGGCGGGGCTGACGTGTTCCCGCTGGTCTACTTCGGCAGGGAAGCCTTTCTGGCCCAGAGCCCTCAGCTCTACAAGCAGCTCATGATGGCTACCGGAGTCGAGAGGGTGTACGAGATAGGTGTTGCCTTCAGAGCCGAGGAGCATCGTGGCCCCCGCCACCTCTGCGAATTTAGGAGCATAGACTACGAGGTTAGCTTCGTCAAGGACCACCTGGAGGTTGCCAGGTACTCGGTGGAGGTGGTTCGGAGGGCTGTTGAGGCTGTAACCAGGGCTCTAGGGGGGTTCGGAGAAATGTTTGGCGAACCACCGGTGGTGCCTGCCGACCCTCCAGTCCTAAACGTAGAGGAGGCCTGCCGCCTCATAGGGAGGCCGGGCTGCTCCATGACGGCGGAGGAGGAAGAGCTGCTGGGCGAGGCTGTTAGAAGGGAGTATGGGTCGGACCTGGTGGTGGTTACAGAGTACCCGTGGAGCGACAGGCCCTTCTACACCATGAGGCTCCCCGAGGACCTATCTAAGACGAGGAGTTTCGACATTATACTCAGAGGACTGGAGGTTGCCTCCGGGAGCCAAAGGGAGCACCGCTACGATGTGCTGGTCGCCCAGCTTAAGGAGAAGGGCCTCGACCCCTCAAGCTTCAAGTTCTACCTGGACCATTTCAAGTACGGTATGCCTCCCCATGGCGGCGCAGGTATAGGGCTGGAGAGGCTGGTGAAGCAGATACTGGGGCTCCGCAACATAAGGGAGGCTGTGCTGGCGCCCAGGGATCCTGAGAGGCTAACGCCCTAGAACTCTTCTGGCTCAACGTGGATGACTATTTCTACACCCCTCTTCTTCAACCGGTCCTGAACCCTGTCTATAACCTCGTGGATCTCGGGCAAGCTTCTCGAGGAGTCAACGGCTACAACGGCGTCGCCCTGGTAGCTCCCCTCATAGATGTGGCGTAGCCTTACACGCTTCACTATGAGCCCCTCCCGCTCCATGTCTGCCCTTATCTCCTCTATGAGGCCGGAGGGCGGGGCTATGTCGCTTATATCCCGTATAGTGGACATCACGTGCTCGTAGAGCTCGTGGAACAGGTATAGGGTTATGATTATCGCACCTGCATAGTCGAGAATATAGCTGTACAAAGCCCCGGCCAGGGAAGCCACTATAACTATACCCCCCTCCAGCAGCTCGCTGCCTGTGAAGCCAGCGTATGCCGCGAAGAAAGTGCCCATCCTGCGCGCCAGCAACATGGCTGCTAGGTAGAACAGGAAGCCTATGGTCGCAGCTATGGGGGCCTTAACATCCACCGTATACTTCCCCACAGTTACAAGTCTGGCCACCACAAGGCCTGCCACGAAGGAGTAGACAGTAAGGGTTACAACCACGCCCCCGAACCCTAGCCTCAGATGGCCGAAATGGTGGTCCTCGTCGGGAGGCCTTTTGCTAGCCCGGTAGTAGTAGATCGTGCCAGCCAGCGCCACTAGGTTGGCGATACATGTAAGTGCGTCGACGAGGAGGGCCTCGGACCCGTAGAGCACGCCGCCCAGTATCTTGGCAACGGCTCCAGCCACGGCGAACGCCGCCAGGAGGGCTAGCACGGCTATATCCTCGAATATACTCTCGGCCTATGTGCCACTTATAAGGCCCGCCCCCTAGGCGCGGCGCGAATATGTCCTAATAACCAGGAATAACCCTAGGGCCAGGTAGCCCAGCTGTATGATCAGCCTTGCCAGCTCCATTTCTGCGGTGTAGCCCAGCATCACTGAGAGCAGGGAGCCCACCAGGTTCTTCTCGTGGAGCAGGCTTGTCTCCGGAACCTGTAGACTGTAAATCTTGAGGCCCAGAATGCCTGTGTCTAACCCTTCCTCCTCTGCCCACTCCAGCGCCTCGTGAACCCCGTAGCCTAGAATCCCGCTGGCCACGAGGACCAGCAGTATGCTGGTTGCATAGAAGAAGTTCCGGATGTTGATCCGCATCCCGGCGCGGAAAATGGAATATGCTAATACCCCGCTCCCGGCAAGCCCAGCCGCTATCCCCAGGATGGTGCCAACCGGGTCGGCGAAGAGCATGGGAGCCGTAAAGAGCACGGTTTCCACAGCCTCCCTGAAAACCACGATAAAGCCCAAGGCGAAGAAACCCGCCGCACCCCTCCCTGAGGCATATAGTCTCTCCACACGGCTCTCCAGCTCCTCGCGGATCCTTGCCCCCTTCTTCGCCATCCAGTAGATAACGCTGGTAAGCACTGGTACCGCAATAAAGGCCCCTAGAGCCTCTATCAGCTCCTTCTCAACGCTAGCCTCATAGGTAAAGTGTGCCAGGCCTCCGAAAACCAGGCCTGAGAGAGCCGCCGCAGCCCCACCCAAGAACACGGGTCTGACCTGCGCTTCTCCTCCAAGTCTTTTAAGATAAGAAATGATGATCACGAGTATGAGTAATGCCTCGAAACCCTCGCGGAACGATATGAGCATGGCACCGTGCATCGAACCCACCTCTTAGGTTTACCTAATATTTTTAGGGGGCCCAAATAAATGTAGCTACAAGCCAAGTGGAGCGAAAACGGTAGACACTCCATTCCCGTAAGGTCATAGAAAGGTCCTAGCTGGGCGGAGCCTTCTCCCAGATCCTCGCCAGCTCGTCCTGTGGGGGTTCGAAATACTCCTCCAGGCGTCCGTCAGTCCTGTGGAGAACCAGTCTTGCGTCTCCACCGACCACACGCCCGGCAACCCGGTGCTCTACGCCCAGCTCCTTGAGTGCTGCCTCGGCGTCGACAAGCTTGCCGGGGGGTATGGTTGCTATGAGGGTTCCACTACTGATCAATTTTAGAGGATCTATTCCCAGACTTCTACATATTGTCCTGGTCTCAGCCCTCAACGGTACATCTTTCTCCCAGATCTCAAGGGTTTTCCCCGAGGCCAGTGCGACTTCTACGAGGCCGCCAATGAGCCCTCCCTCTGTGGGGTCGTGGAGGGACGTTGCACCAATTCTGGCTAGGGCGAGGGCCTCGCTAACTATGCTTACCTCTTCCGCGAACCTAGCAGCCCTCTCCAGGAGCTGGGAGTCCAGGCCGCGGGACTTCAGGAGGCTGCGGAAATCCCTGGCTAGGATGGATGTTCCCTCAAGTCCCGCGCTTTTCACTACGAGCACGAGGTCTCCTTCCCTGGCGCCTCCTGTCCTAACATACCGGTCCTTAGGGGCCTCACCCATGACTGTGACTACGAGTATCGGCCTGTCCAGCCGGGGGGCCTCCTCGGTGTGGCCGCCTATAATCGAGATGCCCAGCTCTTTGGCGGCGCGGTGTACGTCGCCCGTGATCTCGTCAAGCAGTTCCTCGCCAAATCCTTCGGGCAACAATATGGCTACCGAGGCCCAAAGTGGCTTAGCACCAGCTGTTGCCACGTCGTTGGCAGCTATGTTTATGGCGAGCCACCCGATCCCCTCCACAGCCTCGGTTATAGGGTCGGTGTGGACTACGAGCACCCTATCACCCATGTCTATGACGGCAGCGTCCTCGCCGATCCCAGGGCCCACAAGCACCCTGGGATCTTCGGAGCCCCGCCTTCTCCATACATACTTGTCGAGGAGAACTGGCGGAAGCTTGCCGGTCAAGGCTATCCCTGGGCGTTTCAGCCTGCAGGGGGCTTTAACGGTTTCCTGTCTCCAAAGCCTCTACATACACTTTAGTAAGCCTAAAAGCAACGATTTTCGGATTGTGGTTAGCTGTCGCCCAGGCATGCTGCTTCTCGGCAAGCCTTCTCCTCGCCCTCCCGCTATGCATGAGTTCCTCAAGCTGGCCTGCCAACTCCTCCACACTATGTGGGAGGGGCCTAAAACCCGTGTTGCCGTAGTATGCGGGGCTCCACGTGTTGAGGACAGGTCTGCGGCAGGCCATGGCCTCCAACGCTGTGACCCCGAAAACCCTTCTCGGGGTTAGCGCGCCTATAACCAGCTTCGAGGCGCCGTATAGCCCCGGCATGTAGGTGTTGGGAACCGGTTTTACGGGTTTAAGGTGTTTTTCGACACCCAATTCCGCTGCAAGTTCTTTGAAGGCTTCAAGGTCTCGCCCTCTTTCCAGGTACATTACTCTGAGATCTCTGGGCCTGGAAGTCTTGGCTAGGGCTTCGAGGAATATGTGGCTGCCTTTGGCCTCGAAGTCTATGCTCGTGGGCAGGCTTATCGTAAACCCGGCGCCCCCCTTGAGATCCTCAAACTTTCCGCTTAGAACCTTGGCATTGAGGGGTGAGAACCGTTTAGTGTTTACCGGGTTGGGTAGGTACCGGATGTCTGCTCTCCGCGAGTTCCTCCGCACGATTTCGAGCAGGTTTGGCGTGGAGACCAGGACTATGCGGGCCTTCCTCAAGGCACGCCGCTTGAGGCTGGCATGTAGCCTATTCTCATACATGCTGTTGGAGTGCATGAGGCGGGCATCGGTGCCGTGCACGTGTGCAATGTAGGGGATGCCAAGCATTGATGCCGCGTAGGTATAGGTCCTCAAATAGTGGATGTGGAGTAGGTCCCAGCTACTGCGCCTAGAAAGTATCCTGCGATACATTTTAGCTGACATAAACAGCCTGTGCCTGGCCTCCACAGGCTCGACAAGCCTCCCTCTGGCAGCTTGAAGCGCCGCGGAGTCGCCTGAGATGCGTGGTTTGAGAAGCCTGCTCTCGACCCCCAGCCTGGCAAGCTCGTCCACCAACGTGTATGCAACGTTGGCCACATCGTTCACATGGAGGACCCGCAAGCCTACCCCCCTATGTCCTTTCCACGTTGAAGCGGGGGATATTGGGACCGCCATTAAACAGGCTCCTCCCACCAGCCCTAGCTGGGCCGCTAGTCTCCATGCGTGACGCTATAAGCATGGCCGGCTCGTTGTCGACGCCCCTAACGGTCACAACGCCGGGCGACAGGGCGTTCCTCCTGGCAGGTTTGTCGAAGGGCTCGCCTAAAGCCGCCTTCACGTAGTAGTATGGCATGTTGAGCCCAGCAACGGTGTAGACGTAGAAGGACATGTGGAACCTGCCCGCGTTGACCTCGGTTACCCTAGGCACGCCGCCCTCCTCAGAGTCCTCCTTGGCGTCGACTGTGTAGACTCCGTGGGGCTCCGGGTCGAGCGCCGCTACGGCGCGCTCAGCCGCCAGGTTCAGCGCCTGGCTGTGTATAGTGATCCCAACATTCACGTTGCCTGTAACCCCTGTTGGCGAGACGTGGCTCATCAGGTATCGGACCCTATGGTAGCCTGCACTGGTTACAAGGCTCCCCTTGTAGTATAGGCCTGTCCAGCTCAGGTTCCTCCCCCTCAGGAACTCCGAGGCTAGGAACTCGCCGTAGCCGTCCCAGTACTCCACCCAGAAGGCAGCGTGGCCCGGCCTTTGGGCCAGGAAGGAGCGGGAGCCCCCTGCTCCCCGCCGGGTTCTGAGCCATATTGGAGGACCATATGTGCTGAAGGCCTCATCGATGCTGCCGTCATCTTCTACAAGGACCGTGCCTGGCTGGGGTGCGCGGCCTTTGAGGCGCTGGTAGGTCAGCCACTTGTCCTGGGCAGTCTCCACAGCTCTGTGGCTAGGGAGAAAGGTTTCTGTATTGATCTCACCCCTATACTTGGAGACTGTGTAAACCTCGATGTCGGGGGACGGAATTATAAGGTCAACGGACTCCTGCCTCACTATCCTGTTAAGCTCGTCGATGTAGTCCTCCACATGCCTCGCCTTTGGGACAAGGTATGCCTTGGACACGTACTTCGAGCCTAGCCTTAGGTTGAACTTGTCTGAGTCTGTTCCGATGAGTCTGAACTCCCCGGAGTGGTGGAGCAGCGACCTCGCGATGCCTTGCGCCGTATTGCCGCCAATCCCTGTTAGCAGCACGGTTTTCCTTCTAAACACTTCACGCACCTGTAGTTGTATGGGTCAGATAGGCTCAGGCCGCCGTATATAGGTTTTCCGACTCACCGTTACGTATCAGTGATTAAGGGAGCCTTCTCGACGAGTACACGGGCTGAGTTGAATGTGGAGCCTCCGCCCAGCCTCTGGGGCTCGTCAAGTATAACGGTGTTTAGAGGGTTGCCATCCAGCCCTGTGGCCAGCCTTGGCGCCCAGAGCACGCCGGGAGGAACTCTATCGGTAACCACCGCTTTGAGAACAACCTCTCCCAGATGATTATACAGCCTTACAGGTTCCCCATCCTTTACGTGCAGCTTCTCGGCGTCCTGCGGATTAAGCCAGACTATGGGCGGTATGGGCCCGTAGACGTCCTGGAACTGGCTGTGGGTGTACTTGGCATGGGCAGACGTTATCAGTGTGAAGCCATCAGCCTCCTCAACCTGCACGGGTAGGGGGTTGTGTCCCTCCCTTTCGGCCAGAGTGGAGTACAGTTCTATCTTCCCGGTGGGAGTGGGGTATTCGTCGCGGGATCTGGCTGAAAGTCTCAGGGTTCTGCCTTCCAGTAGATCGTCGAAATCACCGTCTTCCAGGGCCTCGTTGAGTGCCTTTCTCAAGGCCTCCCACGGGTCCTCGAGAACCCAGGGGTCTACGGGAAGCCTTGCTGCAAGTCTCCGCATAACCCATACCTCGTCCCGCGATTCACCTAGAGGCCTTATCGCCCGCCTTGAAAGCCTAACGTAGCGATGCGAGTACGAGACTACCACATCGGTTTTCTCAAGGTAGGTCGGCGCTGGCAGTATAAGGTCGGCGTAGTCTGTAGTTTCGTTCCAGTGTGTCTCGTGGACCACCACGAAAACGTCTCCCCTGGCCAGCCCTCTCCTCACAGCCCTTTGGTTGGGCAGCGTGGCTGCTGGGTTTGTATTGTATATGTATATGTACTTGAAGCTCCCCTCGGCTAGAAGCCTGCCTAGGGCTACCTGGCTGACTATAAGGGGCTTGATACGGGCCATCTTCTCGCCTGTAAGGTAGGCTTTGTCCACGAGCCATGCGGGGCTATTCGAGTAGTAGAAGCCCCTATGCATACCGGCAAGGGCAGGTATAAGGGATACCGCCCTAACGGCCTCTCCGCCTCCCAGCGACTTCTGCATCCCAAAGCCTATCAGCGTTGTACTTGGCTTGAGTTCCCCGTAGAGCCTGGCCAGCCTTCTAACCTCCCGCGCCGGGACTCCAGTTACCCTCTCAACCCTGTCCAGGCCCCACTTGGAGAGTTCTTCTACAAGGTGTTCATAGCCGTACGTGTATTTCTCCACAAACTCGCGGTCCACAAGGTCTTCATCAACCATGGCCCGCATCACTCCATAGGCCAGGGCTACGTCGGTTCCGGGTCTGGGTGCCAGCCACAGGTCACACTTCTCGGCTGTCTCGCTCCTCCTAGGATCCACCGCTACCAGCGTGGCACCCCTACCCCTGGCCTCCAGGGCCAGGGTCCACAGGTGGATGGCGGATACAGCCGCGTTGAACCCCCAGAATACTATTAGCCTCATGCCCGGCAGCTCCTCGGGCATAACGCCATAGCTGGAGCCGTAGTGGAGCCTCAGGGCCGCGTGGCCTGAAGCGCTGCAGATGGTGTGGTCCGTCCTCGTGGCGCCAATGGAGTTCCAGAGCCTGCGCGAGAAATACCAGGTGAGCAGCCCCATGTTGCCAGCATACTCTAGTACAAGCACGGCCTCGGGGCCGTGGAGCTCCAGGGTCTCCCTGAGCTTGGAGGCTGCCAGATCCAGAGCCTCCCTCCACAAAACCCTTCTAAGAGGCCCTCCCGGCTTCCCCTCCCTTAAATAGGGGTAAAGTATTCTGCGGGAACTGTGGGTCCTCCGGGGATCGGCCGCGCCTCTAGGGCATACGAACCCTCTAGTAACAGGGTTGGAGGGGTCTCCCCTAACCCTCAACACCCTGTCGGTGTCTGGGTCTACCTCGACCCTTAGGAGGCAGGTGTCGTAGCAGTCCCTGGGGCATACGGAGCTAACTGTCATGGGCACAGCCTACACCCCCTAGTGGGTGTCGGACGCGGGTTCGTTCAGCATCCCCGCAGGGTCCGCCTGGTATCGGGGTGTCTCCTCATCCACCCTGCGTGGATAATACATATATCCAGCCCATATTATGCGTTAGCAGGGGCCGAGGCATGAGGCTGGCAAGGGTGGAGTTCCTGAAGAAGAAGTTGGCTAAGCGGTACGGCATAATCGGGAGGGTTGCGGGGAGGTACGTTGAGGCAGGCTACAGCGTGGAACTTTCGCACCCTACTAGGAGCGGCACCATAGACGTGGTGGCTAGGAAGGCTGGAACCATAATAGCTATAACAGTCCTACATGGCAGTGTCAAGGTTACTGCTAGCCACGTGGAGGAGGCGGCTCGGAAGGCTGAGCACCTAAACGCAAAGCCCGTGCTGGTGCTATACGGTAGGGGCCCAAAGGTCTCCCAGGAGGCTGTGGCTAAGGCTGAGGAGCTGGGAGTGGAGCTGAAAAGGGTTAGAATATGAGTGGAGGGCGGGTAAAAAGGGGG
>JALURJ010000162.1 GCA_027016915.1 Desulfurococcales archaeon
CGCTTCTCGAGAAAAAGGTTTTCCGCACCATGGTGTACCGCGACGTGGTCTACCTGGCTCTCAGGCGGGACTATGCCGGGCACCGCGAGGGCACGCTTCTCGCAGTGGGGCGCCGGGGCTTCAGACTCGTCCCCGGCTATCCCTCTATAGGTAGGATACTGCTGCTCTCCAGGGCCATGCCGCGCCACTTTGTCGACAAGGTTGTTGTTGAGGAGAAGATGGACGGCTACAACGTCAGGGTCTTCACGCTGGAGGGCGAGATCTACGCAGCCACGAGGGGCGGCTACATATGCCCCTACACTACGGCCAGGATAAGGAGGCTTTACGGCCCCGCCCTTAAGGGCCTTTTCGAGGCCGAGGGCGAGGACCTCGTCGTTATAGGGGAGGTTGTGGGCGTGGAGAATCCCTATGTGAGGTTCCCTTACCCCGAGGCGCCGGGGTTTGCGTTCAAGGTTTTCGACATGGCCAGGTGTGGAGATTTTCTGGCAGTCGAGGAGAGGAACAGGCTGGTCTCCAAGCACGGCCTCGACGGTGTCCCGATCCTTGGGGTCGTGGATAAGCATGATGTATCGGCGGTTAGGAGGATCGTGCGGGGCCTTGAGGAGAAGGGGAGGGAGGGCGTGGTGCTCAAGGATCCAGGATACCGTGTCCCACCCCTAAAATACACTACCGGGCACATCAACGTGGATGACCTGAAGCTGGGTATGAAGTTCTTCTTCGATGAGGGGAGGACCTTCCTCTTCCCCCGGATACTGAGGCAGATATTCCTAGCCTATGAAGAGGGCTGGGATAGGAGGAAGCTGGAGAAAGAGGCAGCCAGACTTGGCATGGCCATACTTGAGCCTGCCGTTGAGTCCGTGAGGAGGGTTGTGGATGATGAGGGACTATATGAGGAGTATGTCCTCGTATTCAGCAGCGAGTCCGAGATGGAGGAGTTCGAGACCTACATGTCTAGTCTGGGGGTGGCGGTGATGAGGGGCCAGGTTGCGAGTGCTGGTGGCGAGTTGAGGGTGCTTTACAGGAAGCTGAAGGACACAGCGGTGAGGGTTTCGGAGATAATTGAATCAGGCCTCTCACCGCTCGACTAGCTGGGTTAAAAAGAGGGAGAAAAACGGTGAGAATTACTTCCTGACAAAGGGTATTGCTAGTGCCGCTAATGCCAGTATTATGGCTACTATGGCCAGGTTGGTTGCCGTGCTGGCGGCTCCCGACGCATCCGAGACTTTTTGATTCAGGTCGCTAATGCTCTGGCTGTTCTGGTCGACCTTGCTGCTCAGCTGGGAGACCTGTGAAGCAGTGTTCTGCAGGTCGCCCTTCAGGCTGTTAACAGTGTTCTGCAGGCTGCCGAGGGTGTCCTGGACGCTGCTGACTGTTCCCTGAAGGTCCTCAACGGTTCCCTGGATGTTGTTGACTGTTCCCTGGAGGTCGTTTACGCTGCTCTGGATCTGCTTTATCTTGGGGGTCACCAAGTTGACTACCTCGTTCTTCAGGGCTTCTGGGTCGACATAGTCCTTGAGTTCGCCCATGACGCCGGTGGCCCATAGGAGGATGTTCCTTATGAACCTAGGGCCGTCTAGGGGTACGCCGTAGTAAGTGTAGGTTACGGAGGGCTGGTAGCCGCCGTAGGGGGACTCGCCGCTGACTATGATCACCTTGTTGCCCAGGTCCTCAGCCGCCAGCATCACGAACTTGCCCTCCTCACCGACGGTGTAGGCTAGGCCGAACTTGCCGGGCTCGCCGGGGCCCTTAGGCTGGTGCTCGACTATGACTCCCTGGTCGCTGGTCCAGATGATCCTGTAAACGTTGTCGGGCTTGGTGTCGCTCAGGCTGTGCCAGTTGCCCTGATCGTCCACCCAGGCCACAGCGCCGGGCCCGTGCATCAGAACCCTCTCGGCTCCATAGGCCAGGAACTTGACGGGGTCGTCAGGCTCCACCAGGCCCACGACTCTGTAGGTCTTGCCAGCGTAGCTTGCATGGTCCTCTACGCTCACGTAGTCGTGCCTGAGGGTGGCGCCCAGGGCCTCCAGGACAGCGTTATTGGCATCCATGGCTATCTCCATGCTGCCGCCCTGGGCGGGGTAGTCGCTGTCGGCCGCGAACCATATGGCCCTCCTGTCGGAGCGCTCCGCCGTCCACCAGGCCACGAGTGCTGCTATCTCGTCCTCGCCGAACATCACTGTTGGCTGCCCAATTATGATCATGTCGATATCCTCCATCATGGCGGCGAAGTCTTCGCCGCCGAAACCTCCGGTCAGTATGCCGTCAACGCGTTTAACTAGGTCCTCGGGCAGGTTAGCCACATCGTCGGGGCTGCTCACCAGGATATACCACTCCGCCTCTGGGAACATCTCTATAATCAGCGACAGGCCTGCAGGGTTCTCGCCGTGGGAGAGGTCTGCCAAGATCACTGGGCCAGGGGCCCTGGCTGAAAGGGCTAGGGGTGCTGTAAGGGGTAGCAATATTATTGCCGCGAGGACTGGTACCAGAATTCTAGCCTTATTCATACTACCCACCCAAACATACTGGATTTAACTTACTGACTAGAAAATCTGCCTCAGGGTATTAAATAGTTGCGTAGACACAGAAGTGTCAATAATGTAGCCCCGTCCCAGGAGTTTGGGAAACAGAGATAAAAACTTGAGATTAGAGTAGAGAATAGCACTAAAGTCAAGATGTTTATGGGTGGGGGTTATGAGTAGGAGCTTGAGGGCCGTGGCAAAGAACACCATAGTAGTCCTAATAGTACTGCTCGTAATAGTAGCCGCTGCAGCGGCTATGTTCATGAGGCGGGGCGGAGGCGTAACCACGACAACGACTACCACCACGACGACCACGCCAACCACTACTACTACGACCACGACGACCACTACCACCACTACGACAACAACCACGACTACTACGACTACAACGACCACAACAACTACAACAACCACGACCACGACGACAACTACAACCACAACCGGACCCGCTGTGGAAGGCGTAACCCTGACGATCCTGACCAGGCATCCCGGCGACATCATTGACGCCGCCCGAAGATTCCTCGAAACAGACCTGGCGAAGCAGTACCACGTGGTTGACCTCAGCTTCATCCAGCTGCCTCCGGGGTACTGGGAGGGCTACATAGACGAGAAGAGCGTCGATGTTGCCTGGGGAGGAGGGCCGACGCTCTTCGACAAACTCTACGTTGACGGCTATCTTCTCCCTCTGGAAAGCCCTGTGGTGATGGAAGCCATCAACCAGATACCTGACACGCTGGCAGGCGCACCCATGAAGAGGGTCGGGCCCGACGGCAAGATCTACTGGGTTGCCGCCGCCATAGCCTCCTTCGGCTTCACGGTGAACACCGACCTGCTGGGACAGGTTGGCCTGACACTGGAGGACCTCCAGACGTGGAGGGACCTAGCGTCCGAGAAGCTCGGAATGATACTGGTGGATTACGGCGAGCCTGCCCTAGGCATAGCAGATCCAACCGCCAGCACCAGCAACACCAGGATGTACGAGATCATCCTCCAGGCATATGGCTGGGAGGAGGGCTGGAAGGTTCTCACACTGATGGCTGCAAACGCCTACATATATGGTGGTAGCGGCGACGTAAGGGATGCCGTTATTAGGGGCGAGAGGGTTGTAGGTATTACCATAGACTTCTACGGCTACACGGCTCACCAGCAGAACCCTGCGTGCATCTACATAGCGCCTGCTGGCGAGACCATAGTTAACGGCGACCCCATAGCCATGACGAAGTCTACCAAGCACCCCGAGGCTGCGCAGGCCTTCATAGCCTGGGTGCTGACGGAGGGCCAGAAGATATGGCTTGACCCCAACATCAACAGGCTTCCCTCGAACCCGAAGGTGTTCGACACACCTGAGGGTAAGCAGAGGCCTGACCTCTATGAGGCCTACCAGACGGCGCTGCAGTCCGAGGCCATGGAGTTCAACGACACGCTAGTCATGATGTACGAGGGCGTGTTTCAGAGGTTCTTCAAGGCAACGCTAGTCAATGCCCATGACCACCTCCAGCGCGCGTGGATAGCGCTGCTTTCGGCGTACAGGGATGGCCGTATAAGCGAGACCGACTACCAGAAGCTGAAGGAGGAGCTGAGCAGCATTTACGACATAACGTTTGAGGACCCTGTGACGGGCGAGCAGA
>JALURJ010000163.1 GCA_027016915.1 Desulfurococcales archaeon
AGGGGGACGACAGGCTTCTCCAGGGGCTACCCTGCCCTGAATGCCTCCCAAAGCCCGTGGACAGCGCGGAGCCTGAGGAGATCGGGCGCCTACTCGAGGAGCGGGGCGTCCTGAAGGGCTACAAGTTCATCCTAAGCCTTGAGCGGAGGTACCGGGAGATAGAGGAGCTCTTCAGGAGGGCCGTGGGCGGGCGGATGTGGAGCGCGCAGAGAACCTGGGTTAAGAGGGTGCTTCTGGGCAAGAGCTTCTCCATCATAGCCCCTACAGGGGTAGGCAAGACGACGTTTGGCATAGTGATGGCCCTCTACTACGCCTCGAAGAGTAGGAAGACCTACATAGTGCTCCCAACAACGCCCCTGGTCCTCCAGGCCGAGGAGAAGGCCCGCGTAATGGCTGAGAGGGCTGGCGTCAAGGCCAGGGTGCTGGCAATCCACGCCAAACTCACCAAGAAGCAGAGGGATGAGAGACTCGAGGCCCTGGCCTCCGGGGACTTCGATATCCTGATCACGACGTCGAGATTCCTCCAGGCAAGGTTCGCGGAGGTCTCCGCCCACAGCTACGCCTTCATATTCGTGGACGACGTGGATGCCGTGCTTAAAAGCTCCAAGAGCGTTGACCTCATACTGAAACTGGTGGGGTTCAGCGACGAGGACATAGAACTGGGCATAGAGGTGATAAGGACCAGGATCCAGCTGATGAGGAAGATCTCCTCGGCCAGGTCCAGGGAGGAGCTTGTCGAGATCCAGAAGGCGTGGCAGCTCGTCGAGGAGAAGCTTAGGAAGGCTAGGAGGAAGGCGAGAAGCATCCTGGTGGTCTCCAGCGCTACTGGGAGGCCGAGGGGCGCCAGGGTCAAGCTTTTCAGGGAGCTTCTGGGGTTCGAGGCAGGCTCCAGGTCGGAGATACTTCGCCGGATCATAGATACGTACCATGTGCCCGGCCCGGAGGGGCTGGAGGACGCCGTCGCAAGGATAGTGGAGAGGCTGGGCACCGGCGGGCTCGTCTACGTGCCGGTCGACAAGGGTATAGAGTATGCAGAGCAGCTTGCCGAGTATCTTAGGGGGAGGGGGATAAGGGCTGAGGCCTTCCACTCCAAGAGGCTTAGGGCTCTGGACAGGTTCGTGGAGGGCGAGGTCGATGTACTCGTGGGTGTGGCGGTGTACTACGGCGTGATGGTGAGGGGCCTCGACCTGCCTCAGAGGGTGAGATATGCCGTCTTTGCCGGGATCCCGAGGCTCAAGTTCAGCACCGAGTTCGAGGAGCCCCACCCTATAAGTATCCTCAGAGCGCTCACCATCCTGGTCGACGTGGCGCCCGAGGACCTTAGGCACAGGCTGGAGGTGGCGCTTGTCAGGGTTCGCAGAGCCCTCCAGAGGCTTAGCCCCGCCGCCCTCCAGGTCATAGCTGAGAGGATGAGGGAGGGGCAGCCTCCAGCCCACCCGGCTGAAACAGTTTTCCACGACGCCCTCGAACTGGTTAGGGAGGCCCTGGCCCGCAGAGACGTTAGGGAGGCCCTCAAGTCCAGCGGCGAGATAGCCGTGGTGGAGGAGGATGGACGCACCTACGTCCTGATCCCCGACGTCATGACTTATATCCAGGCCAGTGGCCGTACGAGCAGGATGTATGCTGGAGGAATAACTAGGGGCCTCTCCGTGGTTGTGGTGGACGACGAGAGGCTGTTCAGGGGCTTGGAGACCAGGAGCAGGTGGGTGGTCGAGGATATTAGGTGGGAGAGGTTCGAGGAGGTGGACCTGGATGCCGTTCTAAGGGAGATAGACGAGGATAGGGAGAAGGTTAGGAAGGTTGTGTCGGGCGAGATACCGCCCGAGTACAAGGACATAATCAGGACGGTCCTACTGGTGGTCGAGTCGCCCAACAAGGCGCGGACCATAGCCAACTTCTTCGGCAAGCCCAGCGTGAGGAGCGTGGGCGATATCAAGGTCTACGAGGTTTCGACAGGGGACTACCTCCTGCTTGTCACGGCCAGCGGCGGCCACGTCTACGACCTGGTTTCCGAGCCCGTGGGCACGCCCCTCGACGGCGAGTACTTCCACGGGGTGATTAAGGCCGGGAGCGACGGCGCCTACAGGTTTGTCCCCGTCTACACGTCGCTTAAGAGGTGCCTGATGTGCGGCTACCAGTTCACGCTGGAGGCCGACAAGTGTCCCCGGTGCGGGTCGTCCTTCATCCGCAACTCGTACTCCAATATAGAGGCCATTAGGGAGCTGGCCCTAGAGGTTGACGAGGTTCTCATAGGGACGGACCCTGACACCGAGGGCGAGAAGATAGGCTGGGACCTAGCGGTGCTGCTGAAGCCCTATACTAGGAGGGTTGGGCGGATAGAGTTCCACGAGGTTACCAGGAGGGCTATTCTAGAGGCGCTCAGAAAACCGAGGGACTTCGACAGGCACCTGGTGGAGGCCCAGATAGTCAGGAGGGTTGAGGACAGGTGGATAGGCTTCACACTCTCCCCCATGCTGTGGTACAAGTTCTGGCCCGCCTACTGCGAGAAGCACGTTAAAAACAAGGAGCTCTGCAAGAGGCCTAATAGGAACCTCAGCGCTGGCAGGGTTCAGACCCCCGTGCTCGGATGGATAGTTGGCCGCCACGACGAGTGGAGGCGGAGCATCAAGAGGTTCTACCAGATAGGGTTCGACGGCGGCTTCGTAGAGCTATCCGAGGACGACCTTGGCGGCGAGAAGCTCACCCAGGATGAGGTGGTGGAGGTCGAGGAGATCGGCAGGGAGGTTAGGGAGGTTAAACCCCTACCCCCCTACACCACGGATGCCCTCCTCACCGACGCCTCGGCCAAGCTCAGGCTCAGCGCTCCGGAGACCATGAGGCTGGCCCAGGACCTCTTCGAAATGGGCTTCATAACCTACCATAGAACAGACAGCACCAGGGTCTCCGACGCAGGTATAGGTGTGGCGAAAACCTACCTCTCGGAAAGGTACGGGGAAAGGGTGAAGGACGTCTTCGCCCCCCGCAGCTGGGGCGAGGGTGGAGCGCACGAGGCCATTAGGCCTACGAGGCCCTTCGACGCTGAGAGGCTTAGGAGGCTCATAGAGGAGGGCATCATACAGCCGGTCCGCCCGCTTACCAGGAGGCACCTACATCTCTACGACATGATATTCAGGAGGTTCATAGCCAGCCAGATGAGGCCGGGGAGAGTGGAGGTCCAGAAGGCAAGGGTGAGGATTAGGGGCGTGGTGAAGGAGGTTGAACGGTACATACGCGTTGTGGAGCCGGGGTTCCTGGAGATCTATATGCCCTTCACCCTGACCAACGAGCTGAGGCCGGGCACCTACAGGGTGCAGTACATCCATGAGAGCAGGAGGGCTACGAAGCCCCTCTACAGCCAGGGCGACGTGGTTAGGCTTATGAAGGAGAGGGGGATCGGGAGGCCCAGCACCTACGCCAAAATACTCCAGACGCTTCTGGCCAGACGCTACGTGTTGGAGACGGGCAGGCTCAAGAAACTGGTGCCGACAAGCCTGGGCAGGGAGGTTTACAGCTACCTCACCCGGGGCGACGAGACCGTGTCCAAACTGGTGTCCGAGGAGAGGACGGCTCTTCTGGAGAACATGATGGACCAGGTGGAGAAGGGCGAGAGAGACTACCAGGAGGTGCTAAAAGAACTTTACCATGAAATACTACCAGTATATGAGCGAGTCAAGCAGCTGCTGGAGGAGGGCGGCGGTGCTGTATAGGGTGGCGGTTCTCCACCTGAGGCTTAAAATAATGGCGAAGAAGAGCAACCTGGAGAAGATAAAGAGGCACCTGGTAACGGCTAAGAGCATGGGCGCCAACATAGCGATACTCCCATCCCTATTCAACGTGGGCCCGATATTCGAGTACTACAAGTCTAGACGCCTCGAGAAGGCCGTTAAGAATGGTGCCGAAAGGATCCCAGGCCCTGTGTCAGAGTATCTGGTTGCGCTGGCCATAGACCTGGGCATGTTCATTGTGGGAGGCCCTATTCTGGAGAGGGCTGGACCTAAGGTTTTCCTTTCCAGCATAGCCATATCGCCCCGCGGCATAATGCTGGGCAAGTTCAGGAAGATGGTGATGGAGCCTGTGGATAGCTACATAACTGCGGGTAAGAAGCCCGCCATACTGGAGATAGGGA
>JALURJ010000164.1 GCA_027016915.1 Desulfurococcales archaeon
AGTCCATAGCCCTAGCCGCAGCGTTGCTCTCAACACCATAGACCGCAGCTGTCTCCCTGTTATGGAGCATCCCGGCCAGCCTGCCACGCTCATATATAACCCTGGGCCCGGCTGCCACGCCCTCGTCGTCGTATAGGTAGAAGCCGTAGCTACCCGGTATCGTGGGGTCATCCATTACTGTGGCGTGCTCGGAGCCTATCACGTCCTCCTTATACGTTGTCCTGAAGCTCATCCCGGCCTGGGCGGCCTCCCTCCCCAGGATCCTATCGGCCTCGCTTGGGTGACCGGCTGACTCGTGCACTGCTAGGCCTACGACCTCGGGCCCCAGCACGACGTCCATTTTACCGGTTGGTGGCGGTGAGGCCTTAACGAGTGCTATGTATAGGGACTCCAAGTCCCCTTTAAGGTTACCTTCGAAGTCCATTAGGTCGAGTACTTCAAGACCCCCGCTGCCTCCTATGTGGAACCACCTGTTAGCCCTCCGCTCCCCAGTAGTCGCTGCTATGTTATAGAATACTGTGAGCCTGGGGATCCTCGACTCCACGTAGGCGCCGTCGCTTGTGACCAGGATCTTCTCCTCGACCCTCTCGATATAGTTCATCGTAACCGAGGCTACCTTGAACCCCTCACGCTCAAGCTCCAGCGACTTATACGCCTCTATGAGCCTGGATAGCTTGGCGTCGAGCGCCTCGGCCTCGAAGCCCCTCTTAGGGGCAACCTCGTATCTTGCCCTACCTATCCTACCCGGGCCCATCTTTACGGGTTTGGATACGCCGAGTGCCGCGCTCTTCGCAGCCGCTAGAGCCCTCGAAGCAGCCTCCATGAGCGCCTCCCTACTCGTCCCCCTAGCACTGGCGAAGCCCAAGCCTCCCTTGACTATGGCTCTTACGGCGAATCCCTCCCTGTTCTCCCTAGATACTCCTATGACCCTACCGTTCATGATGAATACGTTGAGGAAGCTCAGCCTATGAAACCTGGCCTCAGCGTACTCCGCTCCCTCGCCAACGAGCTTAGCGACCGCCTCCTCTAGAATGGAGGGGTCAGGCCCCGATACAATAGACAATCCATGCGTCCCCCCGAGTACATGCTATCATATTGTGTTTACTGTGGGTGGGGGTGTTATAATTTTGACTACCGAAATATCGGGCGTAATTGTACATAAAGCGCTCTACCGAAGGATAGGAAGCCCTCACGCCCGCCCGTGATCTCTATAAACCCTCGTTGAAATAAATGCAATGTACAGTGGAGGGAAGGATCCAGTCTTGGAGGAGGACCGGAGGAGAGAGCTCCTACTGGAGCTCCTGGTTGAAGCCGAGGATCTGAGGAACAGGATACCCCAATCCATAGCCGATGGTAGCCTCGAGTCCGTGCTGGAGGAGATAGCTAACTACCTGGACCCCGAGAAACCCGTAGTCAGTATGGGATTCACGGTATATAAGCCCCTATACAGGGGCCTCAGGACAGAGGCTATGATGCTGGCTAAGCTAGTCAAGGCCGTGAGGTTCAGGATAGAATACCTACAAAGCGAGCGGATCACGGGCCTAGACTACCTCATCAGGAGGATAGACGGTTTCCTCCGGAACCTAAGGGCCAGCTTAGGACTAAACCCCGATATCCCGGCATCCCTGAATAGGTGGAGGCTCCGTCGCATCTAGTCACGGAGTACCATGGCATATTAATTTAAAACTATAAATAAATATTAAAAATTTATCTGCAATAATGTATTATACCATAATATAATCCATACTTCCCATACTTTAAATCTAATCAACTACTCATCCCTAGGGATTAACGTAGAGGGTGATAGCGCTGAAAAAGACGCTAATACTGGAATGCAAACCGGAAGGCGCCATAGCAGCCAACTACCTTGCCAAGAGACTGGAAAGAGCTGAAGCCGAGATAACACTAATAGATAAGACTGAATACCACCTATACCCGCCCAGCCTTCTCTGGATCTTGACTGGCGCACGGAAGGTGGATGATATCATGGGACCCCTCGGCCTGCTTGAGACGAAGAGCGTTAAGGTTGTAATAGACGAGGTTACAGGGATTCTCTCCGAGGAGAGCGCTGTAGAGACTACTAATGGGGGGTATGAGTATGACTACCCTGTAGTAGCCCTAGGAGGGGCATTCCAGGACCTTCTGGTTCGCAAAGCTAATTTGGTTAAGCTTGGAGGTGACCCGTGGTGTCGGGTAAGTCTGGCTTGGATCACCTCATCGAGGTGCTAGAGTCCCTCAGCGACGAGGATGTAGAGAAAATAGCCAACCTAATCAAGCAACTAATAGAGAACCTCGATATACTAATCCAGGCGCTGAACATACTCAAGCAACTCAAGGAAAGCGGGATACTAGACGTCGCCACGAAACTAATAGAGGAGGGGGTAGACAAGTCATTCAACGCTATGGCTAGACCCGAGGCAATGAGGCCTATGGCCAACCTGATGATACTGTTCTACATGTTCTCCAACCTAAACTATGAGATGCTATTCCAGTTAGCAGAGACCATGCCCAAGTGCATGGATAAGGCTATGGACGAAATAAAGAAGACGGAGAGAGGCATGGGTCTAATAGAGCTAGTGAGGCTCATGAAGAGCCCTGAGATGGCCGCCCTCCTAAAGGCATTATTAGCCATGTCCTCGTGCATGAGAGGCAGGTGAGCCGGGGCCCAAAGAGGCCAAAGAGGCCGGGATCTTAGCCCTTCATCTTTTAATTTTAAAATCACGAGAGCCGCAAACTCGTTCTAATATTGATTTTAAGGACGTGTTAGTAACACTTGATATAGTTCCTCTGGGTGCGATGTCCGTATTAAAAATCTGTATTAAAAACAGAAAATAGTAATTTAAAGTATTATATGCCCTCTATGGGGCAGAGGGCTTTTTGCAACCATGCGTTACTGTATTCCCTATTTATGTACTGGTAGGTGTTCTGGTTCATAGTCTACTAGCTTGCCGTCGAGGTAGTCCCTATATCCCTGTAGGTCGAGGAGTCCGTGGCCGCTTAGGTTGAATACTATGATCACCTTCTTCCCGTTAGCCCTGGCTTTGAGGGCCTCGTCTATAACTGCTTTCACGGCGTGCGCTGTCTCGGGGGCTGGCACTATCCCTTCTAGCCTCGTGAATAGGCTAGCCGCTGCGAAGACCTCTGTCTGATGGTATGCTACAGGCTCGACTATGCCGTGGTTAAGTAGTATGCTTAGCGTCGGTGCTACGCCATGGTACCTTAATCCGCCAGCGTGTATGGGTGGAACCTTGTACTCGTGCCCGACGGTGTGCATCTTAAGTAATGGAGTAAGCCCGGCGCTATCGCCGTAGTCATACTTGTAGACACCCCTGGTCATTGTGGGGCTGGCCTTTGGCTCGACTGCGATGAACCTGGTCTCACTCCTACCCCTCAGCCTGTCTGCTATGAAAGGGTAGGTCAGGCCCGCGAAGTTGCTGCCTCCGCCGACACACCCTATCATTACATTCGGGTATACGCCAGCCTCCTCCAGCTGCTTCCTGGCTTCTAGTCCTATTATGGTCTGGTGCAGGAGTACGTGGTTGAGGACGCTGCCAAGGCTATATCTTGCCCTCTCATCGGCTAGTACATCCTCTATAGCCTCGCTTATCGCTATACCGAGGCTTCCGGGGTGCTGGGGATCCTCCGCTAGGAATCTCCTGCCCACACTCGTCCTGTCACTGGGGCTAGGATAGACCTCTGCCCCGAATAGCTCCATCAACGTGCGCCTGTAGGGCTTCTGCAGGTAGCTGCTTCGGGTCATATAGACCCTTACCTTCAAGCCGAAGTAGGCCCCAGCAGCGGCTAGCGCGCTTCCCCACTGGCCAGCCCCGGTCTCTGTGACTAGCCTCTCGATACCCTCAATCTTATTGTAGTAGGCCTGCGCAAGCGCTGTATTCATTTTATGACTACCAGTAGGGCTTACCCCCTCGTACTTATAGTATATCTCAGCTGGTGTACCCAGGTACCTCTCCAGGTTTACAGCCCTGAAGAGTGGCGTGGGCCTCCTGGCATACGCTATCAGGGCCTCCCTAACCTTATATGGTATGCTGATCGTCCTCTCCCGCGAGATCTCCTGGTTGACCAGCTCTCTAGCGAAGAGCCTAGTCAATACAGCTGGCTCTAT
>JALURJ010000165.1 GCA_027016915.1 Desulfurococcales archaeon
GTCCACTCCTACGGCGACCATAGGATAGCCATGGCAATGGCGGTGGCGGCATTGAAGGCCAGGGGCCCCGTCGAGGTGAGGGGTGCCCATAGGATAGCTGACTCCTACCCCCTATTTGTGGAGCACCTGGAGTCCATAGGTGCTAGGGTGGAGGTGGTTAAAGGGTGATTGGAAGGCTGTTCAGGGTATCCCTGTTTGGCGAGAGCCATGGCAGGGGTGTCGGCGTCCTGATAGAAGGATGTCCTCCGGGGCTCAGGATCACTGAGGACTACCTGGCAGGGGAGCTGGCAAGACGCAGGCCCGGGGCCCGCTACACGTCGCCGCGTAGGGAGGAGGACAGGCCCGAGATACTGAGCGGGGTCTTCCGGGGAAGGACCACGGGTGCACCGATAGTGGTTTTCATAGCCAACAGGGATATTGACTCCAGCTTCTACGAGGAGATTAGACACACGCCCCGCCCCAGCCATGCAGACTATGCTGCACGGGTCAAGTATTGGGGTTTCAACGACTACAGGGGTGGAGGCATATTCTCGGGCAGAATAACTGCCGGACTCGTGGCGGCAGGAGCAGTTGCCAAGGCCCTCCTAGTGACCCACGGGATAAGGATATACTCATACATCACAAGGATAGGTCCAGTCGAGGCACGGGTACAGGCCCAGGATACTGAGGACTTCAGGCGGAGGATAGAGGAGAGCCCGGTGAGATGCCCTGATCCCGAGGCCTCAAACCTCATGGAGGAGCAGCTTAAGAGGGTGCTGGAGGAGGGCGACAGCCTGGGAGGAATAGTTGAAACCACCGTTTTCAACCTCCCGGTAGGTCTGGGCGACCCCCCGATAGACACCCTGGATGGAGACCTGGCTAAGGCACTCTTCGTCATACCCGGCCTCAAGGCCGTAGAGTTCGGCGCAGGGTTTAGGCTCGCCTCGGCTAGGGGCAGCGAGGTCAACGACCCCTGGATACTTCGGGACGGCAGGCTGGCCACGGAAACCAACAATTCGGGTGGCATAAATGGAGGGATAAGCAACGGCATGCCTCTGGTGTTCAGAGTGGCCTTTAAGCCAACATCAACGATAAGGAAACCTCAGAAAACCGTGGATCTGAGAACGGGAAGGCCAGCAACTATTCGCGGGAAGGGGAGACACGACCCCTGCATAGCCGTAAGGGCCGTCCCCATAGTTGAGGCCGTTACATCCATAGTGTTGGCAGACCATCTGCTGAGGTGGAAGTCGTGGGAGACGCTACGCTCAAGGATCTTAGGAGAAGAATAGACCGTGTAGACAGGGCTATCCTGAGCCTCCTAGAGGAGAGGATGGCGATCTGCAGCGAGATCGGAAAGACAAAGGCTAGGGAAGGACTGCCCCCGGAGGATCCTGAAAGGGAGGCCGAGGTGCTGAGGAGAGCAGGTGTTTTCAAGGAGGTCTACAGGGAGATCGTAAGGCTGTGTAAGGAGGTGCAGAGGGGAGAATAGTTGGAATTCGACATCTACGAGTTCTTCGCAGAGCTCAATAGACGGAGGGTGCCCATAAGGCTCGATGCCGGGCAGCCCGACCTGCCACCCCACCCAGAGATACTGGAGACGCTAAGGAAGGAGATCCACCAGCTAGGGTATGCCTCACCCCGCGGAATAGACGAGCTGAGGGAAAGGATAGCGGAGATCCACGGCGTTGAACCCAGGGAAGTCGTTGTGTCTCCCGGCTCCAAGGCGGCCATTGCCGCCATGATCCACGCATCCCGCCAGCTAGGCCTAGTAAGCCCCTCATGGCCTGGCTACAAGGTAGCTGCAGACCTTTTCGGCCGCAGAGTAAGCCTTACCGAGGCAAGTCCCGAGGAGAACTGGCTACCCAGCTTCGCCGAGCTGAACCGGAACATAGACACTTTGATCGTCAATTACCCCCACAACCCTACAGGCGCTGTGCTCACCAGGGAAAAGTTAAAGGAGCTGATAAACCTAGCCGAGGACCGAGGCTTAATCCTAGTCTCGGACGAAGCATATAGAGACTACACCTACAGGGGCGAGGAGCTGGTCATGATAGACCACAGGTTTGAGAAAACCATCTCGATATATAGTTTCTCGAAGACGTTCTCACTGCCAGGCCTCCGGATAGCCTACGCAGTGGGGGACCCAGAACTAGTGAACCACGTGTATAGGTTTGTAAAAGCTGCCTTCACATCCGTACCGGTTTTCGCTCAGAAGGCTGCTCTCAAAGCGTTGGAACTTCGAGACGAGATAGCCAGAAGGATTAAGACAGTGTTCCTGGAAAGGCTCAAGGTTTTCCGGGAAAACCTGGATCCCAGAGTATTCGACTACGTGGAGCCCAGAGGCACCTTCTACGTTTTCGTACGGGTGAAGACAGGGCTTAAGGGGTCCCAGCTAGCGTGGAAGCTGGCTGAAAAAGGTGTAGGCGTTTTCCCCGGAGAGGCGTTCGGCGACAAGTACTCCAACTACATTAGGGTCTCACTTACCAGGCCTGCAGGCGAGATCGCCCTAGCAGCCAGGGTGATGAACGAGGTGGCTATGCAGTGAAAATAGGAATAGTCGGCGCTGGGAAAATAGGGTCCTGGTTCGTCAGGCTGTTCAGGGCCAGGGGCCTAGAGGTAGGTGTATACGATGTTTCAAAAGAAGCCTCGAAAAAAGCCAGGAAGCTGGGAGCAGATATCTATGGTAGCCTAGAGAACCTGGCTATCCATAGCGACCACATCATGGTTTCAACACCCCAAGACACTGTGGTGAAAGTGCTGGAGAACCTCAAATCGCTGGCCCTGGGAGGGGTTATCCGAGGCACCACGATCTACGATACCGCCACTTTCAAGGAGGACGTAATGCCAGCATACAGGGGATTCCCAAACACAGTGAGGGTTGCATCCATACACCCCCTCTTCGGCCCGGGAGCTTCTAGACCCGAGAAGCACGTTGTTGCAGTCATCCCTATACCCGGCAGGGAGGCTGACTCCAGACATGTAGAAAAGTTCTACAAATCCCTAGGGTTCAGGGTCGTGACAGTGGATCACGCAACTCACGACGAGGCAGTATCACTCACCATAGGAGCCTCCTACGCAGTAGGCCTGGCCTTGGCAGGGCTCCTGCGGAGAGCCGGAAACCCGGAAGCGGTAGAGACCTTAGCTGGAACCACTTTTAGGTACCTATCCAACCACTACAAGAGCCTGCTCCTCGACCCACCCAGGTTCCTAACAGATATCCTAGCGAGGGACAGGGTTAGGAGGCGTGTCAGGGAGCTCTCAGAGCTGCTGGCAGAGGCGCTGAGGAACCCGGAAAGACTTGTTGAGGAAGCCCTCGAGCTTCGGAGGAGCATAGGTAGGGAGAAGCTGGAAAAGGCTTACAGAGCCCTCTACAAATGCCTGGAGGACGTTATTGACTCTAGCTGATAGAGTCAACTATGTCGAAGGGAAGCTCCAGCAGTTGTTTTGAAGCCCTGAACCTCGGTTTTCCTAGGCGAACACCCCCTATGGGTCCGGTTGTCTCGGTGTGCTGCTTGTTGCAGGCATTAATGTTCCATATGGACCCGTCGCGGTCTCTTATAAGCACGATGTAGAGATCCCTGACCTCAGGGGGTATCGGGAAGAGGTCGTAGATCACATCGCCGAAACGTTTCTCCGCCTCGTCCCTAGGCAGATAGAGGATCTCGACCTTTAGATCCTCCGAGATCTTCTGGTTGGCCAGCCTCTCGATCTCCCTTACCTCCTCGGGCGTGGGTTTCCGGTTAAACTTCACCGTGAGTCTGCCATGCCTCCCGCTAACATAGGTTGCAGCTGTCCACATGGCCTCCTCTCCCAGAACCCTGACAACTGCGCCCTTAATCACGTGGAGAGCGGTGTGAGTTCTAACTTCGTCAGGGTATCCGGCCACCCGGGTCTCACCAGGAACAATAGGTTGCTGGACCTAGTTTTACAGGTTATGCTAGCCTGGGCGGAGTGGGAGGATTAGAGTTTGAAGCCCAGCCTCTTTCTCGCCTCCTCCACCAGGATTATCGCGGCAGATACGGCGATTACTGCCAATAGATGTGGAGTATCTATACTGGTGGCTCCGAACACCCAGGGCGCCAGGTATACGGATACCAGGGCCATGGCGAAGCCGACCACTATGG
>JALURJ010000166.1 GCA_027016915.1 Desulfurococcales archaeon
ACAACCCCCTCGCCAGGTACCTGGACAGCCTTGACAGGCTGGAGAAGCTGGACGCCAGCCTGATCCTACCCGGCCACGAGGAGGTCTACAGCGACCATAGGGCCAGGATAAGGGAACTCCGTAAGCATCACCAGGACAGGCTCCAGGAAATGCTCAGCCTACTCTCAGAGGGGCCCCGCACAGCGATGGACATAGCGTCGAGGGTCAAGTGGAACGTCGAGTACCCCTCTTGGGACGAGATGCCCCCCATGGAACAGTACTTCGCCCTCGCTGAGACGATCTCCCATCTCAACTACCTGGCATCTAAGGGCATCATAGGCTGGGAAGACCGCGGCGGGGTAAGGATCTACTTCATATCCAAGACTTAAGTTCACGCCACCCATGGTCGCCTGCTTGCCAGCTGGCTGCTGCTTAGCGTTTCTACATATTTGGAGGCCCTATCCCTGAGCTTTCCATCATCTGTTACAAGTATTAACTTGTTTTTGACAGCTATGTATAGGTAGGATGCGTCGTAGATCGTTAGGTTTTCTTTGGATGCAAACCTGAACACTTCTTCCTCCAAACTTCTGATACTAACCATTTGTATGGCCTCAAAAATGCCTGCCAATATCTCGACATATTCCCGAGCCGTCTCCTCATCGATCCTCCCTAGCAGTTTATGCTCCTTCCATACGGCGTTTAGCGCCTCGTATAATGCGAGGTCTATCGTTGTGCCGTGTTCGAATACCCTGACCAGCCCTCTCTTAACCAGGTTCACTATGGAGCTGGCGTCGAAGAGGTACAATGCTACCTGGCCTCCCTATACTCACGTATGATCTCTGCTATTTCCTCGTCAGGTATGTGCATCACCTTCTCGCTTAGCTTCCTAGCCTTCTTTTCGAGTTCTTCAAGCATTCTGCGCCTAACTTCCCTTTCCAGGGCTTCCCTGATAATCGGGCCTGGCTTGACTCCGTACTTGTCCATGAGCTCCTTCAACCTACGGGGCACCTTGGCGGATACGGTAACGTAGCTCATACGGCACCATGTAAACCTTATATAGGTAAACATATATAAGGTTTACAATTCGTCAAGTCATCTTAGCATCCCGCCCTAACCAGTCTCCAGCCGCTCCTGCCCAGGATGACTCCTTTCTCTCTGAGTCTGGCGAGGTCTTGGGCCAGCCTTTCCTGCCGTTCCCACTGGCCGTAGAGGCCGCCGATGCCTATGAGGCGGTAGAGCCTCTTCTTGGCCCACTTGGGTATTTTTCCGGGCGGTGCGTCGGCAAGGGGTGAGCCTGGTAAGGGTAGGAAGGTGTGGGCGTGGATCCTGGCGCCCATGGCTACGAGTTTTTCCGCCAGCTCTAGGCTGGCCTCTATGTCTTCCCTCGTCTCGCCCGGGAGGCCGAAGATCAGGTCGACGTCGCTCCTGAACCCGTGTCTCTTGGCCGTCTCCACGGCTTCCAAGACGGCCTCGACCCCGTGGCCTCTGCCCAGCAGTTTGAGCATTCTCTCACTACCGCTCTGGGCTCCGAAGATTATCGAGGTGTTGGCCACCCTCCCCTTGATGAGCCTCATAGTATCGTCGGTCACGAATTCTGGGCGGACCTCGCTTGGGAAGGTGCCGAAGAACAGTCTGCCCCCATGCTTCCCGGCGAGTGTGTGGAGGGTATCCACCAGCTCGGCGAGGGCGTCTAGGTTGAGCCTCCTACCGTCTCCGCCGTAGGCGAAAGAGTCAGGCGATATGAAGCGGAGGTCCCTCATCCCGGCCTTGTAGAAAGCCTCCGCCACCTGGGCCACCGCCTCGACGCTCCTGTGCCTCAGCACTGCCCCGTGCATGTAGGGGACTTGGCAGTACCTGCACCCCCAGGGGCAGCCCCGCGTTATCTCTATGGGGCCGAACCTCCTCTCCCAGTAGGGGAAGGGAGGGTAGTCGTCCAGGTTCACCGGCCTGCCCCTGCCTGTGAAGGCCGGGTGGTCGTCGCACCGGTAAACTATGCCCTTCACTCTTGAGATGTCCTCACCCTCCTCCAGCACCTCTACGAGGCTTGGCAGGCTCTCCTCGGCCTCCCCTATGAACGCTGCGTCGAAGCCTAGGGAGAGGATAGTGCCTGCGGGGTCGCCTGAGGCGTGGGGTCCTCCCAGAACCAGGAGGGTGTTCCTCCTCCTTGCCGCTCTAAGCCTCTCTATGAGGCCGAGCCTCGATGGTAGCTGGGTGGACATCAGGCTCATGCCCACCACCAGGACATCATACTTCCCGGAAAGCTCGGCCATGGCTTCTAGAACACCCTCCCCCCTGGGAGCTAGGTACAAGTTGTCCCTGTAGCCGTGCCTGTGGAGCGCTGCTATCAGCGCGTTGATGCTGTACTTGTTCGGCAGGTCGTCGTGGAGCAGCACTGCTACCCTGCGCCGCGTCATGGCTGGCCGCTGGATAATTGGGGACGGGCATGAATATATTTGGTCCCCAAGTTTATGCACCCAGTAGTGGTAAGGGTTGGCGGCAGAGGAGGGAGGCTTCCGTAGAGTAGTGGTGCTGGGAGCCGGCGTCGCTGGCTCGACCTTCGCCGCCCTCGCAGCTTACAGGGGGTTCAGGGTCTCGGTCTACGAGACGAGGGAGCGGTACCTCAAGCCCTGTGGAGAGGCCATCCACGCCTCCCTTAAGCCGAGGTTCGTGTCTCCCAGGATTAGGGCCAGGGTTAGGAGGTACGCCTTCTACGTGGACGGCGTCCAGGTGGCTGAGCTCGTGTTCGACGAGCCCAGGTGGCTTATCATAAATAAGACTAGCCTGGTGGAGGAGATGAGGAGCGCTGCCGAGGCCTACGGGGCCCGGATATACTATGGGGTTAAGGGGCCCAGGGTCCTGGAGGGCCTCATAGTGGATGCGCGTGGAGGCTTCCTGGAGGATGGGAGGAGGAGGGTGCTGGTCAACAGGGCCATAGTGGAGGGTGTGGACGTGGATCCTGAGAGGGTGGAGCTCTGGTTCGACTCCAGGAGGGTCGGGTTCTACTGGGTTTTCCCCTACTCGTCGAGGGGGGACGTGGCCAACGTGGGCGCCGGGTTTCTGGGCGAACTCCATCCTCACAGGTTTGTCGCCGAGTTCGTGGCTAACCACTCCTCCCTGGGAGGCAGGATAGTTGACTCCAAAACCTCAGTCATAACGGTGGAGGGTGGAAGCCTCTACTCTGGAGGGGCCTTCAGGATAGGGGAGGCTGCAGGCCTCGTTAACCCAGCCACGGGGGAGGGGATAAGGCCTGCAATGATCTCCGCCGAGGCCCTGGCCGACGCTCTTGCCGAGGGCGGGGGGCAGAGGGCCGTGCTGCGCCGCTACTCTAGGAGGGTCTCGTGGCTGCGGAGAAGCATCTCTCTGCAGCGGAGGATCCTGAGGATGTTTGAGAAGATGGGGGCTGAGGTGAGGGCCAGGACTATAAGGGATGCTCCGCGGAGCCTCCTGGAGGAGATATATGTGGAGGGCCGGGTCGGCTACACCTCGCTGCTTGCAGCGAGCCTGAGGAGGCCCAGGCTCGCCTTTAGGATGCTTAAACTCCTGTTCTAGGGTAGGAGGTTCAGGATCTTCTTCACCAACGCCACCACCTCCCCGGCGTTTGAGAGCCTCTCCTCCCCGGCAACCCTGTAGCTCACCCTGTAGCTGGTGTCTTCGGGCACCACCTCGATCGTGGCGCCGCCGTACTCGACTATGATCCTGCCCTCCAGCCTCCTCACCCTCGCACCCGGGGGCACTGCTGCGGAGAGGGCTTCGCCCAGCTTGGCTATGGGTTCGGGCATGGCTTCAACGCGCCCCTTCAGCTGCTCCAGTCTCTTCCGGGCAGCCTCAACCACCTCGGGGTACTCCTTGTAAGCGTTGATTACGTTTTCCAGGATCTCCTCGGCGATCCTTGTGAGCCCCGAGTCCCTCAAGATGCTTAGCACGTCGTCGAAATCCCTGCTGGACAGGTACTCAGCCAGCCTGGAGGGGTCTCCGCCGTAGATGCTGAACTTGTACTTGTCCTCAGCCTGCCCCACGAATTTCCTCACATCCGAGCCCACCTGCCACGGTATTTTCCGCTCTGCCAGTATCTTGTTGACTATGTGTCTCAGGAAGTCGGTTTTGCCGGGCACACTGACCGCCTCCAGCTAGGATCATGGTGTCGGAGGGCAAATATCCTTGATGATCACGGGGTGCATCCATACTCGCGGGCGATCCTCTCCTCTAACCCCTCCAAACCCTCGATGCCCGGGTGTTCGGCCAGCCTCCTTCTCTCCACCTCCACCCTGCCCTGAGGCGCCTCAGCCGTTTTCCTGTACCGCTCCCACAGGACCACGGTGCCCACACCACGCCAGTCTGTGCCGACGGCTGCGTTGAGGGCTTCCAGCTCTCCCAGGAGTTCCGCCAGCTTGGAGCGGGGCCTCGGCTCCACCCCCAGGGTTTTGGCGAGGCTTCTAGCGTAGTTGCCGTATCCTATCCTGGCCCTGTACCATAGGTACTTGATGGCCTCACAGGGGTCCTCTAGCGGCACTATGCGGGAGTCGAAGTATAGGGGGGTGCCGAGCCTCACGGAAACCTCTGCGCCAGCTATGGATGCGGTTATGCTTACGAGCTTCTCAACCCTACCTGAGTAGGGTAGGGGCGGCTTCATGACGTAGATGTTGATCTCGTCGCTTACAACATGGGCGGCGTAGAACCCGTACCTCCTCAGAATGGTTTTAGCAGCCTCGACCAGGGCGGCGTGTACCCTCGGGTCCCGGGGCGCCTGGAACCCAGCTTTCCCAAGCCTCCCGAAGCCCACGCCGTCAAGCCTTATTACGGCCGGAGCCTCCGCTGCTAGCCTGGCCTCCCTCTGCCTGAACCTATCCTCCAGCGCAGCCACGTTGACTGCCAGCAATCGCTCTGCCTTGCGGGGAGCCAAGTCGGGGGCCCTTGCGGAACATGTGTGTGGAAACTTTTATAAGACCTGCCCCTTAGTGGGCTACCAGGTCAGAACTTGTTGCATAGTACAGGTGTCTCGACACGGGCCGCTCAGAGAGGCCCTATAGCCCAGTTTCTCGCTGGAAGGGTGTGTGAAGGGTGACCCGCTACAGGAATAGGAAGGAACCCTACAGTAGGGACATCTACCGGTACAGCATCTACCCCCGGATACCGAGGCCAAGCGAGGCGGGCGAGCGCAGGCTCAGGCCCGGCGACGTCTTCGAGGTGGAGATCATAGATATCGACGAGAAGGGGAGGGGCGTGGCCAAGTATAGGAACCTTAGGGTGCTGGTCTACGGCGGCGCCACCGTGGGCGATAGGGTCCGCGTGAAGGTTGAGAAGGTTCTCGGAGAACAGGTTATAGCAAGGGTCTCCGAGTGGGCCTAGCGGCCTAGCCCATACATCCTAGCACGCATATTATTTTTCTCCCCAAACCTCTTAAAATATAGGCTAGGAGTGCAGCGGTGGTGCCGTAGTCTTGCCCATAACCCACACCGACGTCGAGGCTCTGGAGGTTTCGGGCGAAAGGGTGACGGTCCACTGCTGGGCCCGCGACAACGACTACTTCCACCCAGACCCTGTAAAGAGGAACACCTATAGGTTTGACCGCAGAGTGGTTGTGAGAGAGGTAAGGGTTGACCCGGCGCTGGCCCAGCTCTACGACGCTGAAGAGATCCTGAAGAGCCTTAGGGATTTGGGGAGGGTGAGGCTCCGCAGGGGAGGCTTTAGGCCCGACCTTCTCTTCGACTACGAGTACGGCGGCGACACGGTCTACATCTCCCTGTCCATAGTTCCCCCCGGGCAGACCGGAGGCCAGGGCGGCGGGGAGAGCGCTAGCCCGTTCGCCTGAAGGGGAGAAGGAGGTGTGTGGGCCGGTTCGGACCCGGCTTCACGATCCACCCTGCGGGTTTCACCTGTCCGCCGGGCCACCAGTCCACTTCTCGGCTCGGCGCCTGATAAGCATTGCCCACTGATGGTTGGAGATAATAGGGGGTGCACCGATATGGGGCTGGGAGGGGCCTTCGGTTGAAGAGGGTTCTGCTCCACATCGAGAAGAGGAGGGTGAGCCTCCTCAGGACGCGGCCTGTGGAGGAGGAGAGGGAGATGCTGGCCACTGCCATGAGGATACACTACACGGTCTACGGCTCCGAGGGCTCCAAGGAGGACGAGGGCGTGGAGGACGGTGTCCTCCTGCTCGAGCTTAGAGGCGTCGTCAGGGTATCCCTGGGCCTCACCGAGGCCCTGACATTCGTGGTTGAGGCGGAGGAAGGAAGGGTTGAGAGGAGGGGCAACCTGCTAGTGGTATCCTAGGCGGGGTGGCTGGGTTGGAGCTCGTGGAGGAAAGGTCCTTCAGCCGTTCAGGCAAGCATGCTGTGCGCCGCCTGGTCCTAGTGGTGTCGAAGGAGGGTGTGAGGGAGCCGGAGGCTACGAGGGTTAGGACGAAGCCCCTCTACGCTAGGGGCGAAGCCTACCTGTTGAAGGACGTCAAGGTTGGCGAGGGCGAGTACCTTGTGCAGGCCAGCTTCGTGAGGAACATCAAGGGCCACGTGAGGGGCACCATAGAGGTCTACACGGGCGACGGGGCCCTCGTCTACAGGGCTGTTTACCGGAAGCTGAAGGTTAGGAGGAGCATGGGGGACCCCAAGTACGCCTGGATTGTCCAGAGGGTTGTTGAGCACCTGAAGCTCCCGGTTAAAAGGATGAATCTGGGTTATGGACGCTGAACCCTACCTCTTCGAGACGAGTCTCAAGGTTTCGAGGAGCCCCTCAAAGTCCAGGGGCACAGAGATCAGGACGCCGTCGGCCAGGCCTTCGAGCTCCTCCACCATGCCGGGCACCCTCTCCACGGGGGCGAAGAGCTGGGGGTTGAGGTGTCTGAACAGCAGGTCCCGGTTCTTCTCCGTAACAACTACTATGTATGGGTAGACCCGGGCGCCCCTCCTCCTGGCCTCCTGGATCGGGACTCGGCTCAGCTGGCTTGGCACGGAGAGCCTTGTGGCAAGGTAGAAGTCGGCCCCTATGCTCATCCTTTCCTCCAGCTCCGAGTCCACCCTGGCCAGGCTAGCCACGGCGCCCACCCTGAGCCTCGAGTATCTGGGGTCCTCCTTGACGAACTTCACAGCCTCCTCGGTGGTTATCTGGCCCACCGGCTCGCCGCGGAGCGGCGGGTCTCCCTGGAGCACTACTATTTCGTCGACGCCCAGCAGGATGGCTGCGCCTAGGAGGGACTCAAACCCCGTCCAGCTGACATCGATCAGCCTTATGTGGGCGATGGCGTCGACCCCGAAGTGGTACTCAACCATGTGGGCCACGGCTATGGAATGTGCGCCGGGCCTGGCCAGCGGGGCCTCAGGTATATCCACGGCGTCTACGAGCCCCCTGAGCCTGCCTATCACGGCGCTGAGCTTCTCCCCGCTCCGGGTGGGGACGACCTCTGCTATAACCCGCACACTGCACGCCCTCCCCGGGTCTTGGAGGCTGGATCCGGGACCGCATGGGCGTGATAAATGTGTTGCCCTGGGCGGGTGGAGGGTTTAAAAACCACCGGTAATCACATGATCATGACGGCGGGGCCCTCGCCCCCGCAACACGCCCGCGTCGCCGGGCGCGGGATGAGCGGGGGTTCCGTCGGGCGGTACCCACCCTTCTCCTCACCCCAGGCTGGAACAGTTGCTTGCTCCTTGCTAGAAATGGGCAGGTCCCCCGGTCCGTGAATCCCTCATTGCCTGTGTGGGCTCGGCTCCTGGCTTGAGGTCATCCCTACGCTTAGAGCTTTGCCCTGAGGGTGGATAAGGGTTTCCCTAGGCGACCGGCGCCCCCAGGGGTTCCTCTACCTCGGCCTCAGGGGTGGCGGCGCCCTTCAAGACCTCCTCCACTAGCTGGAGGGCTGCCTGCCTGGAGAGCACCCGGTTGTTGTTGCCGCAGTAGGGGGAGTAGACGCATCTGGGGCAGCCGTCCTCGCAGCTACACTGGGCCAGGATCTCCCTGGTGACCCTGTGGGCCTCCTCAAGCCTCCTGTACAGTATTCTTGCCAGGCCGCTGCCTCCGGGGGTGGAGTCGTATATCACCACGTGGCCGGAGGGGTAGCTTATGCCTCCGAGGTCCGTCATGCCAGCTCCAGCCACTATCCTGGCAGCGGAGATCACGGTGTGCTCCAGGGCGTGGATGGCCTCCATGTATCTGAGGGGCCCTATGCCGTGGAGCACGGGGTAGACGGCTATGATAGCCCTAGTCCTGTAGCTCCACGTCACTGGCTCGGGGAAAAGCACCTTCTCTAGGGGCTTCTCCCCGCCCAAGCTGTAGAGCATGTAGCCGTCGACGCTTATATGGAGACCTGCATCCACGTACGCCACCGGTATGCCGTCCGCCTCCCTCCTCTCGATCACAGCGACGTCGGCCACGTCCACGGTGTAGAGGGGCCTGGTGTAGAAGGGGTGGTCGTCGGCTATCCGGGCGACGCGGGCCTCAAGCCTCCTGGGGTCCAGGCTCAGAACCCTGTAGACCCTGCCCCCGTGTAGGTAGACGGCGTCGGGGTGGAGGTCGTAGAGGGCTAGGGGCAGCTCCCTGGACCCTATAACCTTCCCCGTCCCCTCATCCACTATCTGGACCTGGGGGCCCGCACCCCTGATCGATGAGTGCTCCTTGAAGAACCTGTAGGCCTCCCTTCTATCAGCAACTATGTAGCGGCCCCTCCTCCTAGCGAAGCCCTCCTCGACGAGCTTCTCGAAGGCCTTCCTCCACCTCTCCGGCAGCGTGTCGGGCAGGATCCAGATCCTCTCCAGGAGCATGGCGACGGCGTGGATCTTGAGTATCTCCTCGTTGTCGGGTTCGAAGAGTGTGGGTGTCAGGCCGCGCTCGAAGAACTCGGACGGCCTTCTCTCATAGTAGGTGTCTATGGGGTCGTCGCCGAGCAGGGTGATGATTAGGCCCGGCCTACCCCTCCTCCCAGCCCTGCCGGCGCGCTGCAGGTACTTGGTGTAGCTGGGGGGCGGCGCGGCCATGATTATGGCGTCGAGGACCCCTATGTCTATCCCCAGCTCGAGGGTGGGCGTGGCGGCGACGCCCGGTATCTCGCCTCTGCGTAGACCCTCCTCTATCCTCCTCCTCTCCTCGGCCCTCAGCCCGGCCCTGTGGACCTCTAGGGGGAGGCCGTAGCTCCTCCTAGCTATCCTGGCCACGACCTCTGCCATCTGCTGGGAGTCCGTGAACACTAAAACCCTCAGGCCCAGGGTGTTGAGCCTGTAGGCCAGGTATGCGACTAGGGTCCACCTGCTATAACCCCCGGTGGAGAGGAGGACGTGGCACGCCTCTCCCCTCCTCCACTCGGGGCCCCGGACGACGTTTGGCTTGGAGCCGAAGAGGAGCTCGCCCAGCTCCTCCGGGTTGCCTATCGTGGCCCCGCTGGCCACGTAGACGGGTCTGCGGGGGAGGAAGTGTTCGAGCCGCTCCAGCACGGCCTTCACGTGGGAGCCGAGGGCGCCTTCGTAGACGTGGGCCTCGTCCAGCACGACGTACTTGGCCGTGGAGACGAGTCTCCTAAACCTCTTGCTGTACACCAGGCCCACGTGGATCATGTCGGGGTTTGTTACAAGGATCTGGGGTGGGTGGTGGGCTATCTTCCTCCTCTCCTGCTCAGGGGTGTCGCCGTCGTAGACCGCGGCGTATAGGCCCAGCACGCCTGGTATTAGGCTGTTGATCCTGGATAGCTGGTCTCTGGCTAGGGCCTTGGTGGGGTACACTACTACGGCCCTGACCCCGGGGCCGGGTTTCTCCATGATCTCCTGGAGTATGGGTAGGAGGAATGCCTCGGTCTTCCCCGTCCCTGTGCCCGACACTATGATGGTGTCCCTGCCCTCCGCGATGCTCCTGTAGGCCTCCCACTGGAACCTGTAGAGCCTCTCTACACCCCTCCTCCCCAGCGCCTCCGCTACAGCTGGGTTGAGCCCAGCCTCCTCCAGGCTTGGCCCCGGCTCGGGGTCGGGGTGGGTCTCGTGCCTAACATGGACTATCCTGGCACCCCTCCACTCGGCGGCGAGCTTTTTGGCCAGGGTGTCGACGATGCTGGTACATTCCATACCCGTCGCGGCCTCCGGGGGCTGGCTTCATGTTGTTTTGGGCTCCGGGCATTTTTATTTAGTTGGAACATGATCTCTACCCTAAGAACTGCCTGCAGGGTGGGGCTAAGGTATGCCTAGGCCTGTTAGGGTGACCATCTACGGACTCTTCCCCACGGTTTACTCGATGTGCGCGCCGTGCTGCGCCAGGGACTACCTGGCCCTCTGCCGCCCCAGCCATCAAGTTGATCAGCTTGGGGAGTATCCTGAGAAGCTTAGGAGGAACCAGAGGCTCTTAGAGCTCCTAGCGTTCAGGCTGGGCAGCATCAGGGGTGTTAGGGTGGAGGTTGTGAGTGCTGATAGCCTGAAGGGGGTTCTGCTGGCTGCGAGGTACAGGCTTGGACTAGGCCCCGCAGTTATAGTTGAAGGCAGGGTGTTTAAAGGGAGGGATCTCGGCTACGGAAAGGTTGTTAGGTATGTTGAGGAGCTGGTTGCCGAAAAGGTTTGGGGTGCCCGGGCTACCGGGCCCTGATTTCGGGCAGGAAGTCGGGCTCGTACTCTAATAGGTCTTCGGCCACCCTGGCCACCATTTCTACGCCGACGACTTCTTTGGGGTACATCGGTATGTAGCTGACCACCATGTCTCCCAGGTCCTTCTCGATTATCTCCATGTAGTGTAGCTGCTCCTTGTACTTGTTCCTAATGTACTCGGTCACGTCGGGGGCTTCCCCTATGTTGCGCGGGATGATCTGGTTCACTATGACCCCGCCCACGGGTATGTCGTAGGCCCTAACCATCTTTATGAACCTCTTCACCACAGCTATCGGCAGGGATAACGGAAGGGTTACGAAGAAGAACGCCGTCTCCTCCGAGTTCAGCAGTATCTCCCTCACCCTTGAGAACCTCTCGTTCATGTCCAGCAGGTCGGCGAGCAGGGGGTCCTTCTTTATCTCCTCCATCACCTTCTCCTTCCTGAAGGAGAGCTGCACCCTTAGGGATAGGGCCTCCTTCCTGCTCTTGATCATCCTTGCGAGCCAGAGCCCGTAGATCTTGCTGAGCCCGATCAGCCTCACAGCGTTGGCGACGGCGGCTGTGTCGAATATTATCCTGTCGAAGTTCTGGCCCTGCTCCAGCACTATGTCCATCATCTTGTCGAACATCGCCGACTCCTGGAAGGCCGGGTTGGTTGTGGCTATCTCGACGAAGGGCTCCGGGTTTAAGGGTATGTCGGCCCACTTGAGGAACTCGCGGAGCCTCCTCGCTATGTTCTCCTTGTACTTCTCCACGACGTCGTCGATCTCCACCTCTATGGCGTAGAGGTTCTCCACGCCCTCAACGGGCTTTATGACGCCGCCCGTGAGGTCCTGCATGAACAGGCTTGAGAGAGAGTGTACGGGGTTCAGCGATGCCAGCAGCGTCTTCTCCCCGTTGGAGGCGAAGTGGTATGCCAGGCCTGCAGCGGCTATGGTCTTCCCTACCCCTCCCTTACCTCCAGTGAACATGTATTTAAGGCGTGGCTTGTTTTCAAGCACCTCCTTCAGCTTCACGCCGCTTCACCTCCTAGATCTCGAGTTTGCTCTCCATGAGGTGGTCTGCCACCTTCTCAAGCATGTCGAACCCCTTCGGCTCCCTGTCGAACGCCGGTATCACGGCTACGATGTAGTCGCCGAACTTCTCCTTGATCTCCCTCAGGTACTCCTGCTGGGCCATTATCTGGTTCCTCAGGAACTCCGGTGTGGCGGGGTCGTCGAGCAGCTCCCTGGGGTACACCCTGTTGACCACTATGCCTGACAGCCTTATGCCAAGCTCCTCGAACATCCTGAGAGCCCTCTCAGTGTCGAGGATGGCCATCTTCTCCGGCACGAGGACCATGAAGAACGCCGTCCTCTTCGAGTCTGTTAGCAGGTCGGTGAACATGGTCATCTTGTTCTTGATCTCCATTAGCTCGTTGAGGAGGGCGTCCTCCTCGATGGTCTTACCCCTAAGCGTAGCTGCCACGGCCTCGTACTTCCTCGCCTCCTCCCTCGCCTCGGTTATCTTCTCGACCCACTTGGTGAGTATCTC
>JALURJ010000167.1 GCA_027016915.1 Desulfurococcales archaeon
AGGCCCCTGCGATACAGAAGATGCATTACATCCGCTATCTGCATAGCTAGATCAAGGTTAATAGCGCCTATACCCGCTCACCGCTACATTCCTTTAGCCTTAGCTCCTCTAAAGCTTTAAGTATACGGTAGAGTATCTTAGCCTCTACCACTTCATCCATGATAGGCCCTAATATAGCGTCTATCTCCGTCCTTCTGCAAGCCAGTAGGTCTTGTAGAGTAGAGGAGATATTCCCGGCGGTCCTTCTTAGCGTATCCTCCAGTAGATTCAGGGCTTCAACAACGGATACGCCTAGGGCTCTAGCCGCTTTACTAGTTATGCTCCTAGCTAGCTCTAGAAGCTCGCTTGACTCAAGGATCACGCCGTTAGGGCCCTTAAATATAGCCGTCAACGAGTTTATCGCCGCATTCACGGCGAGCTTAAGCCTGCGATACGGCTCTATATCCTCGACTAGTTTAACCCTAAGCCAGCTTGAGCCCAAACAGTTAGCTAGATTTTCGAGGCTCCACCGGCAGTCCACACCCTTACATCCCATGATAATGGATCCCATACCAGCTAATCTTACGAAATGTCCGACCCTGGTCGCCCCGAAATCCGCTACTCCCGCCGCTACAATCATGTTGCCGTTGGCTTGACGCTCTTCCAGCCTACCCTTAACGGCCTCCAGCCCGCCTAACCCATTCTGGACTACCACTATTACATCAGATTTAAGGATACCCAACTCTATGGGTTCTATAGCGCTTAACGTATCATGGTATTTCACCGCTACGATTATGTAATCGCATAAAGCAGGCATAGAGGAAGGCGCGTATACCCTGAATATCCTAATCTTAGGCCCTAAAAACGAGGCTATTCCGTCACTTCTACCGTATAGCAGTACCTGACAGTTATTCTCAACGGCAGATGCCGCCAGAGTAACACCTACTGCCCCAGGGCCTATTATACAAATCTTAGTCAACACCTAACACCCCACGCGGTATTAAAGGGGTCCGAGGCCTTAAACCAGCGTCAACCAGCATCGCTATCGCGGCGTTGTGACCCGGTATACCTGTTATCTGTCCTCCAGGATGGCTCGATGCTGCACCGTGATACAGACCCTTGATCGGCGTCCGGTAACCGCCCCAGCCGGGGAAGGGCCTCTTGTCTAGTATGAATTGCCCCAACATAGGTATATGATTGGGGTCCCCGGTTATATTGCAATAGTCATTCTCTAGGACACCAGGGCTTACCTGCTCGTATCCTACGAGCTTCTCTAAACCTAGCTCCATAGCTATATCTTCAGGCTTGACGTCAGGGGCTAGACCGGTAAATGTGACTACGTGTATGCCACGCTGCCCCACCAGCGAGTTATCAATTAGAGTAGGATACGCTGCCTCGCCCCAGAAACTACCAGTTTCAATCGAGAGTATAGGGTATCCCTTTATAGAGTAGTCTTTTACCGGATAAGGTGGTGACCCCTCGTGGAAGAAGTTTACCCTGGTCACTGGAGCTTTATACTCCCTGAGTATTGCCAGGTTAAATCTTACGTCCTCCGATATACTCTTGTCTAGTTCCTCCTCGTCTACCAGCCTCCATAGGCATAGGATATTCGCAGATAGCAGTATGCCGCGGCGAGCTCTAATCCTAGCACCCCCTAAGAGCTCTACACCGGATGCTGTGCCATTCTTGACTATAATCCTATCTACGCGCTTACCCAGTATTATCTCTACACCTAGGGACTTAGCTTTCTCGGCTAATAGTTCTATTAGTGAGTCCATGCCACTATATGGTTGCCTCCATATGCCTCTGTTCATATTGAAGTATAGCCCCGTATACCCGGGTTCCTCGTAGAATGCCGGATAGTTGAATAGGCCCCATAGCTCGACGGGTATTAGCCCTCCTAGTCCCTCACTCCATTTCATAGTAGCATATGACCCTAAGTCTTCGTCACACTCGTTTAGGAGATCCTCTAGAACCTCAAGGCTTGGGGGATCTATTGTGTATAGTATTCCCTTCTCTCTAGCGCATTCACTAAACAATTCCATTAACCTAGATAGCCTCCTGTAGCCCTCTAACGCAGAGTGCCTTCTAAACTCCTCCTCGAGCTTATCGCTTCTAACCCACCACCTGAAGGATACCTCGCCATCGGATAAGACGATCCATGAGGGATCCGGTAATACGGATATCTCGTCTAGGTCTATCCCGAGATAGCCGGCCAGGTCTTCCGGGAATAATCCGATGGCATATGCTACTCGCGGATACCTCGTGCCCTTATATACGGCGTCCGATGACTCACCTCCTAACTTATTATTTGCCTCAAGGACCACAACTCTGGCTCCGTGCCGAGCTAGCACTATGGATGCCACGAGGCCGTTGTGGCCCCCTCCTATTATCACATAGTCAAACTCTAGCCCCCAGCTCAACGCTAGGCCCACCTGGCTTAAGCGGATATCTTTATATTACTGCCCGGGGATTCGCCCCCGTTGAACGAGGTACGCGGGGTATAAACTGTTGGATGCCATTAAAGCAGTAATCTTAGTATCGGTTATAACTCTGTGGACGCTACTATATCTTGCATTTAAGAATAGGAGAGGGAGACTACAGGTTTACCCGTTAGCACTAATTCTCAGGCTAGGTATAACCCTTAAGCCTGGGAGGGCTGGCCGAAAGACTATTATCCTAGGTTGGCTAGGATTCGCTCTATTGATACTTGCTATGGTGGAGTTCTACTATGAAGTAGCGAATCTCATATACTTCAAGTACCTCAAGCAGGTGCCTGAGGCTAGCTCAGCAGGCCTCGTACCATTTATTCCCGGAGTTACCGTACCCTGGAGTAAGATGCCGTATTTCCTAATAGCCCTGGGAATAGCCGTGCTAGTCCACGAGCTGAGCCATGCCCTCCAAGCCCGATATGAGGGGTTTAAGGTCAAGAATGCCGGCTTAGCCTTAATAGCGTTTATACCAGCTGCTTTCGTTGAATTAGACGAGGAGGAACTATCTAAGGCTCCTCTATCTTCAAGGTTACGCGTTTACTCGGCTGGAGTGGCTTCGAATATGATACTAGGCCTTATACTCCTCGGCGTAGTGGCTTCTGGATGCGGTGTTCTTACTCATGGAATAAGGGTCTTAAGCATCGATGAGGGTAGTCCAGCCTATTTGGCAGGCCTAAAGCCGGGAGACATAATAATCGGTGTTAATGGCGAGGAGGCCCTCTGTCTCAGAGACCTGATAGCTAAGCTAAAATCGCTCGGAGTAGGAGACCCTAGTATCGAGTCGAATTTCGAGTTGGAGATCCTGAGAGAGGGACATTTGATTAAGTTGTCGGTAACTAAGCCTAAAGGCCGACAGTATATAGGTATCCAGATAATAAACGAGTATACCACTCTAGGACTGATCTTGTACCCACTTCAAATGCTGAACATGGCACTAGCCCTCATAAACGCTGCTCCATTATTCATAACCGATGGCGGAAGAGTACTGACTGATATTTTATCAAAGCTAGCTGGAGAGGCGGGGAAGGTATTATCCGCAGGAATACAGGTTGCTACATTACTACTGGTCCTCAGCCTCATAACGATAACCCCTATTCTGCCAGGGTAACACTTATTTCATAAATTCAAATACTCCATCCTATCCCTCGTAACTGGTGGGTAGGTGTAGCTCTGTGCCCGACCGAAGCAGCATAATGGTTATAGAATTAATCCTATTATTACTATTGGCACTATCCGGCTTGGCCGTATACGAATTCCTAATGGATAGGTCGGGGCTCTCAGACATTGTCGGGAATATAGAGTGCTCCACGAGTCTACGCTTGGGAGTAAAGGGCTTCGGGCTAAACCTTACCTATAGCATAGAGGAGAGACTGGGATCCCCGGGAGAGACTGTAAAACCGACAGGCGAGTTGATAGTGATGGTATCCTGGCCTAATGGGTTTCCCTGCAATACCACGTTACTTTCAATAGTGTCGATACTCGTAGAAGACGGTCGAACCACGGGGTACGGGTGGAACATCTATGACATTAAAACACAACCCTATATAATGCCCTTTAACCAGACAGGCGGTATCATAATGAGGACACCTGAGATTATGAATCTCCCAGAAAATGCTTCA
>JALURJ010000168.1 GCA_027016915.1 Desulfurococcales archaeon
GGTATAGCCGGAGGTCAGATTGTTGTCCAGATCCAGGCAGATCCCAACGTACCGGGAGTAGCTTATGAATGAGGCTGGGCTGTTGGCCTGGATGGGCGGGGGCGTTGCGCCCAGCTGTATGGTTACAAGGAGGTGTGTTTGATTATCGTCGAGCCAGACCCCCTGGAGGTCGATTATGCTGGGGTGCGATGCATACTCCTCTAGGTAGGCTGGCTTATAGAGGGTCGCCTGTATATATGCGGGCATAGCTGATGCGAGAATCAGGGATGCGAGGACCAGGGGTGCAAGGTATCTCTTCCCCACTATTTCCCCACCATCCAGTTGTTGTTCCCTTATTACTACTTCTGTAAGAAAAAGCTTTCCCAACATTTCCAGAGGAAATACTGAATAGTGATCTGTCCTGCCTTGCGCTGGGAAGTGGGCGAGGCGACGGGCGGGTGAGGCTGCAGAGGATACTGCTGGCCGCTATGGCGTTCTCCATGATCAGGCCTGTGCTGGCGTACAGGGCCCGCTACGACCCAGCCGCTATCAGGGTTCGAGGCTTCTATGCTAGAACCGGGTTCATGGTGGCCCAGGTCTTTGCCCCTTTTGACGGATGCCATAGTGCTGCCACGGCTAGGAGCCTTGACGTAAGGGTGCTGGCGGGGATATCCGCCTCAAGTTTTTTAGAGGAAACCCTCTGGATCGGCGAAGAATGCCGTACAACTGTATCAAGAACCTGGCTAAGAGGCATTGATCACTATTACTCCTCTCCTACGGGATTAGGTGTGTATGAATGCCGAGTTTCTGGGCCACCCGTGCCTGCTCCTCATCGCTGGTGAGGAGTTCGCCGAGCCTCTGGGCCTGGGCCAAGTATAGCGAGTCGTAGACTGTAATACTGTGCTCCATGGCTATCTTGAAGGCCTCCTCCAGGTACCTGGATTCGGGCTCCACCACGATTACGCCAGCTTCTACGAGGCCGAGTAGCCTGCTGTAGAGCGTCGTTGCAAGGTCTTTATCGATGATTCTTCTCAGGGCCGCGTGCTTCCATATGGCGTTGCCCACCTCTTTGAGAATATGGTCGACTGTGTATATGGGCCTTCTCTTCTTTAAGAGTAGGCCTACTTGCCCCCAGCCCTCTTCGCGTAAAACGTACTTGGCTAGGGCCGAGGCGTCAACCACTATCACGGTCCTCCCTCACGTAGCTTGTAGCTGTGCCTTTCGGGACTTCTGGGAGCTTCTTTATGACCTCCTCAAGCTCTTGAAGAGCCTTCCTCTGCTCGTGCTCTGCAACGAGCTTTTCGATGAACCTTCTTACCTCTTCGCTCCAGTTGATTTCTCCCCGCAGCTTGTCCATCTTCTCCTTGAGCCTCCGCGGTATGCGGAACGACACTGTAACACTCATAGCCTAATCCCTGCAACACGTTATGTGTAATACTATAAATTTTTTACCAGGGATGTTTACACCTCAAGGTCCGGGCCTTCGAGCAGCAGGTTGTGCAATTTTTATTACAATCATCACTCGCTAAGGGTTCTAGGCGACACGGGTTGCGGCTATGGAGAGTACTCCTGGCCATTTTCCTGGCTGCTGCGGCTTTCTCGATGATTAGGCCTGTGCTGGCGTACAGGGCCCGCTATGACCTTGCTGCAACAGGTTTTGAAGTTTCGATGCTAGCCACGGGGTTCATGGTGGCCAGGGCCCTGAGCTCTCCTGCTGCAGGCTATCTGGGCGACAGGGTTAGAGGCTCTCGGGGACTGATGGTTAAGGCGGCGCTTGCCTCCTTCCCCCTCATAACCCTGGGCTACGCCTACGCCCCCAGCCCCTGGGTCCTGGTGGGGCTTAGGGGGCTCACTGGGTTCTCTGCAGGGGTTGCGTGGCCGGGCATGCAGACCCTCGTGGCTAGAAGCGCCCCAGAGGATAGGAGGGCCTCATACCTCGGCCTCTATTTCGCTGCAGGGAACCTGGGGTTCAGCCTGGGCTACGGGCTTTACGGCCACCTACCCCTATCCAGGGTCGAGTACTTCTACCTGGCCTCAGCCATGCAGGCGGGAACCTTTCTCCTCCTGGCTGGCGAAAGGCTGGAGGAGGCGCCCCGCAGGGAGCTGGGCTGGGGAGGGGGGCTCCCGGCTTTGTGGCTTATGCTGGCCAGCTTCGCCGGGGGCTTCACCCTCGGCACGGTTTCGGAGGTCACCTACGTGTACCTGAGGGAGCTCCACGGGGTTGGCAAGGCGGCGCTGGGCAACACCCTGCTTATCGGAAGCGTCCTCGGAGCCGTCTCAACCCTCGCTGCGGGTAGGCTGGCGGACAGGCTGGGGGAGTATAGGGCTATAAGCCTAATACTTCTCAGCACAACTCTGGGCCTCCTCCTACTACCCCTCAGCTGGACCCCCGCAGCCCTAGCAGGCATGGTTCTCATCATGGCCACCGCCCGAGCCCTCCTCCCAGCAACGAGGAGCATGGCCACCACCCTGATACCCGGCCTCGCCGGAACACTGGTAGGCCTATCTAACACACTATCCAACCTAGGCTCAGCAGCCTCACCGACAATAGCAGGGGTAATATACGACCACCTGTCGGGAACCCTCCGAATAGGCCCCCTGGTGTTTCTGCTTGGAGCCTCCTACACGCTGCCAGCCGTTGCCTTAAACCTGCTCACCATACTGTTGGGACGCTTGGAGGCGCTCCGGGGACTAACCCGACACGGGTCTGCGTAAACGTTGCGGCTTGGGGCTGGCTCCGCGTTTTCCTAGGCGTCTCTGCAGGGCTTTAAGCTCCTCGGCTGTGTGTAGTTTGAGTGGCCCGCGTATCCCAGGAACCCTGCATACAAGGATTCTCCCTTCAAGCGCCTTGAGGCGGAGCGGGGGTGGCGCCGCCTCCAGAACAACTATGTCTACGGCCTTTTCCAGGCCGAGTCTCTCCCTAAGGGCTTCCTCGAGTTCCCGGCACAGCTGGTCTGCGTAGTAGGGCCACTCCTGGGGATCCACCCTATGGCCCGTGTATATGGCCACATCTATGTCCCTAACGGGCTTCCCGGGCCTCAGTATGCCGCCGAATAGGAGTGCCAGCACGATCTCTTCACGCTTCTCCAGGGCCTCGGCCAAGGTTTTTGCCAGGCCCTCTCTAAGCTCCGAGGGTATCTTGGAGCTCCTCCTCATATCCTCACGGATCCTTGTCAGCCTCGACATACCTCTCCAGCTCCTCCACCAGGCGTTCAACTAGGGAAAGGTTTTCGCCCGTCTCTCTATATAGCCTTGCGTCATCAATGTTCCAATATCTGTGTACAAGAAGGTTTCTCAGTGATGCCAGTCTCGCCATACTCTCAGCCAGAGTGTAGCCGGTTATTCCACGGGTGGATAGGGATAGGAAGGCTTCACGGTAGCTTGCTGGCGCCTCGCCGAAGTCGGCCTCAAGTATGGCCACCGAGAGGTCGGCCAGGGATTCCACCAGGAGTATGAGGGTGTAGCGTAGAGCGTAGCGTGCCTCAGGATCGGCCATGAACTCGTCTAGGCTTCTCCTGGAGATTATGGAGCGTGCAAGTTTGAGGGCCTCCCTAGCCTCTTCTAGGAGCCTTTCCGCGTATTCCTTGTCTATGTGTGTCAAGATGCTTCACCCCTGTGGCGAGTTGTCAGTGGTTTTCTAGGAGTTTCTTCTCCGGGTATTTTGTGGGTGGGCGTGGTAGATGCTCTGCGTGCCATGTCTTGGAGTGTCACCACTTCTGCCCAGTCTAGGTTTGGCCTGGGCGCCTCGGCGGCGTATATTATTATGCGTGGCTCGGCGTAGGTTAGTGGTTTGCGGGTCTCGGCCAGGCTTCTGAGCCTCCACGCTATCCTCTCCACGTCCTTCTCTGCAAGCTCGGCCCATTTGGCCTCCACTAGCCAGACGTTCCTCTCTCCGAGAACCACCATGTCCACCTCTTCCTCCCTGTGTATCCAGGGGCCTGCCTCCCTTATAGAGTCGCGGGAGGCTATGCTTTCCAGGGCGTCTCTCGTAGCCTCTATCTCCCATGTCTGGGCCACGGTGTCTCCCAGCTCTCTGGCCACGATGCTGGCTACTTTTCTCCCCATGCCAAGTTCTATCATGCTTCGACGCGGCATTATGTGG
>JALURJ010000169.1 GCA_027016915.1 Desulfurococcales archaeon
CTGATAAACGGTCTGCTCTACACGACGCTCCTAGCCCTAGGCATCCTTCTGGCAATGCGCGCACTGTTCTGGCACGGCTGGCGCGGGTGCGACTACAGCGGCTACGAGCACCGCATCGAGGAGCTCAAGGAGCAGCTGAAAGAGACGAGGGAGCACTACGAGCAGCTACTTAGAGACGCGGCGGTCAAATCAGAGATGATGAGGAGCCTGTGGGCTGCTTGGCGCAGCGGCAAGCTGGCTGAATGCTATACTAAGAACGGTGAGGCTAGAGTCCTGGCTGACGGCACGGTGCTATGCGAGATGCCCGACAAGTCGAAGAGCTACGTTATCAGCGTCGAGGAGGTGGTCGAGGCTTGACGGACCAGGCCCAGGTAAGCGAGGAGCTCATACGAATGATCCTGCAATATCTGTGGCAAAGACATCTCGCTGCGGAGCAGCAATATTTGTGGTGGATTCTCGGGGCACCGTTGTTGGCGCTGATGGTCTTCCTGATACTTTGGTGGAAACATAGGGGGCATGCCTCGAGCCTGGTGGAGGCGATAGGCTTCTTCTTTGCCCCTCGGGGACCAGAGAAGATGCTGATATTCAAGGATATCGACGGGGACATAATGATGCTCTACGACTACAGGGTTGTGAAGGGTGAGAACGGGTACATGGTCTATGCTGGCCCAGTTGTTGCAAAAACGGTTGTGGACCCAGACGCGTATGCCGAGCCTCTCAGCCTTATTGATACCCGTGGACCCCCAGGGATCCCGAGCCCGTTCGGGCTCTTCGTCAGGCAGCTAATCAGCGTCTATATAATGATAAGCGTGATCGCCATAGCCTTCGTGAACACGTTCTACACCACGTATGATCCTTACATGCGCTACTCAGAGTACCTGGGCAGCATCAGCTGGACCACGATCGACTTGCTGGCGTTCGCCGCGCTCGTTATCAGTGTGGCGTGGCTTATAGCAGTCCTTATCCGCGCGTTGAGCCCGCAGACGCTTGTGACGCACCTGGTTGCAGTCGGGGTAAGCGGCGTCCATGTTGATGCGAGCCCTGGGCTTGACGTGTACTCAAGGTTCCCACCAATGAAGCTCCTCAAGTCGCTGGGCAAGGAGGTGAGAATAGTGGTGCCCGAGTCTGTGAAGCAGTTCTTTGAGGCTGAGAAGGAGCGTGTAGGGGACGAGGTTGCGGCAGCGGAGCAGCTCTCAAGTATCGCACGTATCCCAGCGTGGAAGAGGACGGTCGGCAAGATACAGCAAGACCAGTACGACATCTCAGTTGCTGCAAGAGCGAGGTACCAGCTCAGCGAAGAGAAGCTCCCCAAGGGCTTCCTGGCGAGATATGCGGGGGTCCTGGCGCTGGTGGCGATTGTCGGCATGATCGTGCTGGCGGCGCTGTGGCTGCAGCCCTCGCTGGGCCCAGCAGCAACCAACACCACCACAACCACAACTACTGGCATACAGGTGATAACACCAGCACAGCCTCCCCAGCTGACCACCACGACCACGCCTCCAGTCTCGCCTCCAGCACCGCCTACGCCTCCCATAGCACCATCTGGGGGCTGAGCCGTGGCTGACCTGATGCTGGGCATAGCGGCGCTAGGCTTCATGGCCGCAATCTCATACATTTTTATCAAGAGCCTGCAGGCCGTAGGTCCAACTAGGGCTTTCCTCCTAACCTTGATGCTGGCGGACCTCTACATCATAATGCTGATGCTGCTAGGCCTCGACAGGCCCTGGAAGGCCCTCTACCTGAGGGGCAGGCCAGTGTGGAACATAACCTACCTGCAGCTCTTCCTCATGGTCAAGATCCCGCTCACGGCTTGGGCAACGTGGAACCGCGACAGGCTCAGGGCTGTGCTTGGAGGCTGAAAGTTTTGAAGTCGTGATGGGGTGGGATATTGAAGCACCATGTGCGCGTGGTGTTAAAACAGCTTGAGGAGCTAAGCCTTCAATACGGGACTTCAAGCATGTATCTCTACATTAAGAAGACGAGGGCGGGCAGGAAGACCTACCGCTACCTCATACTGGAGCAGTACGTGAGCCCCCTCGAGAACAACGGCAGGCGCAGACGCGTCCAGCTACTCAAGCTCCCCATCGACGAAGCCATCAAGCTCCTCCTCTGGGCGGCCACGGCGATAAGAGAAGGATGGTGCGGGGGGTGGGATTTGAACCCACGCAGGCCTACGCCATCGGGTCCTGAGCCCCACGCAAACCTAGGCTCGGGCACTGTTCTTGTGCCTGTTTTGAAGCATGATGATGGGGGCAGGCTTGAGCCCAGTGCTTCAAAACTCGCGGATTTCAAGCAGTGGTGCCTCCAGCACGCGTCTAGGGAGCAGTGCGACGGTTATGTCCGCTACCTGATGAAGCCTCTCGACACGTCTAATAGGTGGAGCGTGACGGCGTGGAAGCGGTACTACCGCTGGCTGTGCGAAGAGAAGGGGGTGGAGGAGGCGTGCGTCCTGTTCAAGAAGGTTAGGAGCAGGAAGGGAGGCACCGACCTCTACGTTCCGAGCCTCGAGGAGGTCCTCGAGACCGTTTCGAGGGCCGAGCACCCCTACAGCGTCGTGTACAGCGTGCTGCTACAGTCGGGCCTCAGGCTCAGGGAGGCCGTCCACCTTCTCAGAAGCGTCGACAGGCTGAGGGCCGTGAGGCTCGACGGCTTCGTCAGGCTGGAGCTCGGCCTCGAGCGGGGGAGCAAGAAGGCGTTCTGGGCCTACCTCCTCGAGCCCCCGCCAAGGATCCTCGTCACGGACAAGGCAGTAAGCGATTACTCGAGGCACAACGGCCTCCTAGCACCCAAGTATTTCAGGAAGTTCGTGGCCCAGAGGCTCTACGAGCTGGGCTGCAGGGCCGACACCATAGACTTCATCCAGGGCAGGACGCCGAGCAGGATCCTCACCAAGCACTACATAAAGCTCCTCCACTCAGCCGACAAGTGCTACGAGAAATACGCCGAGTGGCTCAGGGAAAACATACCCCTAGGCGAGATCCTCGAGGAGCGCGGCCTACGAGTCTAATTCTTTAATATTATTTTATTCTGTGTTACTGGATGGTGGACGGTTTGTCCCAAGAACGTAGGGGCCAGCTGCTAGTCATTGTGGCCGTGATCGTGGGCCTAATTGTTGGGGCTGCGCTTGGAGCCCTGGCGTTCCCTAGGACCGTGACCACGACTACGACTCAGGTGGTCACCACGACGGCCACTGAGGTTAGGTTGAAGGGCTTCGTGGTGGAGTTCAGGGACATGGCGGGCAACACTAGGTTCAGCATGGGCATGGAGGGCTCCGCGGCTGTGCTGGGCAGCCCCAGCGAGAACGTCAGGGTCTACTTCACGGATGAGTATAAGCGGCTGATGGTGGAGGCCAGCTTCCCCATCAACATGCTTGTTGGGCGTGCCAACGTGGTGCTGGTGGAGGCCAAGGTCTACCGCGGCACCAGCGTGGTTGCGGAGGGCAGCAAGCTAGCCTCAACGATCAACGCAACGTCTATAGACATACCGCTGACCTGGACCGACACCCCTTCGGCGGACATCGACCGCGTGGTCCTGAAATACACGCCAGCCACAGGCTAAAACCCAACCCTCTTTTTAACCCTTTACATATTCAAATCCTGATATAGCTCCGATGTCAGAATAGTTTCGGTGAACTGTGTGACGTGTACAAAGGCTCAGATACTGGTTTTGATTGGCTTGATTGAGAATGAGGTGGCGTCCTCCAGGTCTCTGGGGGAGGCTTTGGAGCGGATCGGGCGGATCAGGGAGCGGTTCGAGTTGATGACCGAGGCTGAGCTGAGACGGGAGCTTGGTCTAGTCTAGCGATATCCTCGAGGAGTTCGAGTAGCTTTTCCCCTTTCTTTGTGAGCCTGTAGAACTTGAACCGCTTTTTCCCTACCCATTGCTCCCATTTTTCGAGGTATCCCTGCTCGGTGAGGTGTTCTAGGGCTCTGTTTTTATACATGGTGCTACTACCCCACGCAGCATAGATCTCGGAGGCAGTGGCTTTCCCATGGTCTCTGATTATTTTTAAAGCCCTGTAGAGCCTGTCTGCGCCTATGAGTTCGAGGATCCCCATTTTCGGCACCG
>JALURJ010000170.1 GCA_027016915.1 Desulfurococcales archaeon
GCTCCTCCACGGCTATGTAGGCTTTGTCGTAGCTTATCAGGGGCTCGTTCTCCAGGATCGCCACTGAGGCGTGGAGGCTGTCGAAATATGTTAACCCGTGCTTTTCTCTTAGGTGCCTCGCCTTGGAGAAGTGGTCTGGCCTGACCGCAGCGAGGACCACGTTGTAGAATGCCAGTGCTTCGCCCAGGTATTCGAAGAACCTGGCGTAGTCTGCTAGCTTGAGCCTTCCACTCCTAATGATGAGGTCTAGTTCTAGGAGTACGTAGGGGGAGAGTTTCAGGCGGCCCGCCCGCTCCAGGTACTGGAGGGTGGCCTCGTGGTTGGGGTCGTGCTTGTTTATGAGGGCTACCAGTGTGTCCGTCTCAATTATGGGCATGGCTAGCCCTCCCCCACCAGCTCCTCCAACTGCTCCTCCAGCTTCTCCTCGAACCGCTCCTCCACCACCTCCTCACTGCTAGGCGCCTTGATGACGAGCTCCGCAAGCTTCTCGAGGGGGTCCTTCACGGCCTCCAGGACTATCCGGCCCTCCTCCACCCTAAGCCTAACGACCCTCCCTATGCCTAGGCTTCGCCTAACCTCGGAGGGGATCACTATGCGCCCCCTCCTGTCAACCCTAACCAGGAACTCCACGATCCCACAATAGATAATGTGGGACGGCCCACATATAAACACACCCCACCCCTCGGCCTCCCCGGGTCAACAACCCAAGTCTGCCCGGCCAGGAGGCGGGACAGGTCATAGGCGCCCGGTTTAAATACCTCATTCTCGGATCGTTCATGGGATCTGTTTTGGCCAGGGTTCTCAGGGTTGCCCTCATCCAGGCCAGGCCTGTGGAGGACAGACTCGACCATCCGGAGAACCCGCAGCACGCTGCTGAGCTGCTAGAGAAAGCGTGCAGTATGGGGGATTTCGACCTAGCAGTTTTCCCCGAGTACTTCCCGTTCCACGACTCCGAGGACCTGAGGAGGGCTGCGGCCGACTGCGGCGTCCACGTTGTTGCCGGTGTCCAGAGGCTCGTGGATGGAGCTGTCTACAACACCGCCACCCTCTATGGTCCCGGCGGAGAAGTGGTGGGGTGGCAGGGTAAGCGGTACGTTGGGAGGCTTGAGGTCCGGCTGTGGGGATTCCGGGGGTGGAGGGGGAGGTACAGGGTCTTCGACGTCAACGGCGTTAGGGTTGGGGTTGCCGTGTGCGCGGACTTCTGGGCCTTCCCCGAGGCCTCCTACGAGCTCTTCCTCGCCGGCGCCGAGGTCTTCGTGAACCCCTCCTACATGTTCAGCCTGGAGGGCCACTGGGGCCGGGCAACCCTGGTCAGGAGCCTGGACTTCTACATGCCGGTGGTGGGCGTGGACACGGCGGCCTTCCCCATGAGGACCAAGAGGGCCGTGTTCACCGGCGGGGGCCACAGCCACGTCATAGTCCCCCCATCGACTCCCGAGGAGGCTGAGGAATGGTGGATGAGGGGAGCCGTGGACACCGAGGGGTGGATCCGCCTAAGGCTGGGCAGGGGCGAGGAGATAGCCCTCTACGAGATACCAGTCGACGGGGTCAACAGGATGAGGAGGGACTGGTGGAGGCGCATGAAGGGGCTGGAGCTCGAGGAGTGGCTCGCCCGAGCACGGAGGAATGCTGGCTAGGCCCTTCCCTCCAAGTTCCACACCGGTTTTGAGTACTTCGAGTGGTAGAGTTGTAGGGATAGGCCCACCTCCTCCGCCGTGAGGCCTGAGAAAACAGTTTTCTCGGCGTTGAGGGCTTCTGAGAACCCCTCCACCATGGCCTCCACAACCCTCCCTATCTCCACGCCCCCGAGGAGCTGGCGGAGGGTTGCAACGCTCCCCGCGAGGGTTGCGCTGTCCATGCCGGGGGTCCTGATGAGGCTTAGCCAGAGGTCTGGGTCGAAGTCGAGGAGCAGGGTTCCGTGCTGGAGGAGAACTCCCCCCTCCCGCCTCTGGGCGCTGCCCGAGATCTTCCTCCCACCCACGAGGACGTCGCTGGAGCCGCTCCTCAGGTAGCACAGCTCCTGGGACTCCGAGCCCCTGAAACCCCCGACCCTTGCCTCCACACCCAGCCTCTCCAGGGCCCCCACTATCCCCTCAGCTATCATCGCCGCGGACCTGGCGACGTCGTGCTGGTATATCTCGTGGCTGCTGGAGAGCACGACGCTGTAGGTTATCTCCGCGTCCTGGGCGTGGAGGAGGGCTGCGCCCCCGGTGGGCCTCCTGACGAGCTTGTAGCCCTTCCTCCTGATCTCCTCCAGGTCGACTGCCCGGTGGGCGTCCTGCCTCCTTCCAATGCTGACCCCTGAGGGGAGCCACATGTATATCCTCAGGGTGTCGTAGCTCTGCCTGGGCCTAAGCCTCATCACGGCCTCGTCCATCGCCATGTTGAGCCAGGGGTCCCTAGGCCCATCTATGATTACCCTGAGAACTCCGCCCAGCCCTCCTCACCCCGCAGCCCTGGCTCGGAGGCGCTCCAGCGCCCTGAGGTAGGCCTCCCTGGCCCTGTAGGAGGTTCTGGCCAGGGGGTGGGCTACCACGTAGGAGAACCCCATTCTCAGGGCCTCCCTCTCGAGGAGCTTGAACTCCTCCACAGTGTAGTACTTCTCCACTGGGAGCTGCCTGGGGCTTGGCCTGAGGTACTGGGACAGGACTAGTATGTCGACGCCAACCCTCCTAAGGTCCCTCATGGCCCCAAGCACCTCCTCCAGGGTCTCGCCGAGGCCTAGGAGTATGGAGGACTTCGTGACTAGGCCTGGGTTGAGCTCCTTGGCCATCCTCAGGACCTCGAGGCTCTGCCTGTAGCCTGCCCTCCTATCCCTAACCCTTGGAGTGAGCCTCTCAACGGTCTCGATGTTGTGGCCCAGAACGTCGGGCCCCGCCTCGACCACCACCCTAAGGGAGTCCCTGCTCCCCTGGAAGTCGGGTATGAGGGCCTCAACCAGAACACCGGGGTTCAGCCTCTTCACCATCCTTATGGTCTCGGCGAAGTGCCGTGCCCCGCCGTCGGGGAGGTCGTCCCTGTCGACCGACGTTATGGTCACGTAGCTTAGGCCCAGCTTCCTGACGGCTAGGGCTATTCTCGCGGGCTCCCCGGGGTCTAGGGGCTCCGGCCTCCCCTTGGCCACGTAGCAGAACCTGCAGCCACGGGTGCATACCTTGCCCATGATCATGAAGGTAGCCGTGCCGCTCCCCCAGCACTCCATTATGTTGGGGCAGAGGGCCTCCTCGCACACCGTGGGGATCCCTAGGCCCACCACAGCCCTGGATACCTTTGAGAACTCTCCGCCCAGCCTCACCCTTAGCAGGGCCTTGCCCCTACTCTCCCTATCCTCGGGAACCCCGCTACACCTCCGCCCTCTCTATTAGGGCTATGAGGGTGCCGGGCCCCACGGGGTCGCCGCTGCTCACCCTAACCTCCACCACACGGCCGCTGCAGGGGGCCTCTAGGCCTAGCACCGCCTTCTCTATCTCCACCTCCGCCACAAGGTCGCCCTCCGAAACGGTGTCGCCGGGCTTAACGGCTACAGACACGACGCGGCCTGCCCAGTCCGGCCTGCGGGGCCATATGTCTAGGGGCACCCTAAGCTCCACGATCACCGCTGGCACCTGCACGTCGAGTATTAGGGTGGCGGTGCGAAATAAGCGTTATTTGGACCAAGCCGTATTGAGCCCCACGGACCCCTGGGGGTGGCGGCATGGAGACCCTGGTGGCTCTGCATAGGGGCGGGTCCCCCCACCTAAACCTGGCCCTGGAGGAGGCGATCCTGAACCACGTAAACCGAGGGGCCCTGGGCAGGGTTGTGAGGGTGTGGGTCAACCCCCCGTCGGTGATCATAGGCTACATGCTCCCCCCTTGCAGCGAGGTCCGCTGCGGGGAGGCTGAGAGGCTGGGTCTCCCGGTGGTTAGGAGGCCCTCGGGGGGAGGAGCCGTCTACCACGACTGGGGCAATGTGAACATCTCGATCTTCATGCCTGAGAGGCTGGGCGTCGACGAGATCTACGGTAGAGGCACTGGCGTCTTGCTGGAGGCCCTCAGGCTGCTGGGCCTCGAGGGCCTCCAGCAGGAC
>JALURJ010000171.1 GCA_027016915.1 Desulfurococcales archaeon
AGACGCTCTAAGGGATTATGGGGCAGACCTGCCCATAATAGCAGATGGCGGTGTTAGGGGTCCGGGCGACGCCGTTAAGGCTCTGGCGGCGGGAGCCTCGACAGTTATGCTGGGATACGCTTTGGCCGGCACCGAGGAGGCTGCTGGCAGGCTAGTGGAGATCAATGGGAGGAAGTATAAGGAGTATCGAGGCATGGCCAGCCCCTCGGCCAGGGCCAGGCGGTTTGCAAGGGACAGGTATGCCGAGAAGCCTGCCAAGGATATTGCAGAGGGGGTAGAAGGACTGGTCCCTTATAGAGGGGCTGTGGAGGGCATTGTGAGGGAATTTGTCGCCGGGATACAGGCTGCCATGGGCTACGTGGGGGCGAGGAACATCAGGAAGCTGTGGGACAAGGCAAGGTTTGCCAGGGTAACCGAGCTTGGGCGTAGGGAGATCTCTCCGCACAGCATACTAAGGCGCCCCGAGGACCAGAACGTATAGGTGGCTTCATCGCGGCCCCGCCTGAAGCTCCGAACACAGATCCTCTGGAGCCCCCGGGCCCCTTATTCAACCCTAGAGGCATCCCTGTAGCCCCCATCCTCCAGGAATAGCCCGTCTCAGCGGGCCTGGCATGGATCTAAGTTATAGCCCTGCTCCGCTGGTGGGCGGAGGGGCCTCCAGTGGTCCACACACATTGTAGGGCCCGGCAAGACCGTTGGGATGCAAGGCTCCAGAAACGCTGGAACACCACACACGGCGTAATGGTGGACACGTAGACTTGCTGTATACTGTGTCTCGGCGGGGCCGCTTAGCCAGTTACAGTTTCTGCCCCGTCGTTCATATCTGTTTCGATTAGAATGGGTAGCCTGGCGCATCACATGGTCGTCTAAAGAAAAAGGATAGATGGTTTATGTTGCGTTGCCTAGGAGGCCTACGTACGAGTGTTGGCCTATAATGCCCTGATATTTTATCATGGTTGGCTAGTATCTCAGCCCGCTATAACAATCGACCCTACACTTCAACGTCCATTTATCAATACTTATACTACTTAAGTAACCTGGGAGACGGCAGTATCTGTACATATGTCAAAATATATATCAAGTGCAACGACCATAATGACACATCATTATTATTATAGTGTTTTATTAGTTTTCTAGCCTACGAAGGGCCTTCTATCATAACGCTTCACATGTCTACCTGGGGCTTAGGAGCTGTGTGGATGCCGGGGGGTTGTTCCCTTATATAAGGGGCGCTCTAACTTGTATGCGTGGAATACCCGTTGCCTAGGGATGATTCTTGTTCAGGGAGTCTTGTAAGAGCCTGGGCTACACTAAGAACTCTGCATAGAGCGGAACCTTTGGTGCCTAGGCAGTGGTTACTGGGACAGCGTCACCCGCCCTGGGCGTTGAGGGCAAGGGCAGGCTCCCTATCTCGGCGTCGCTGCCGCGGTTCCACAGATATGCTATGACGTGGTCCACCAGCTCCTCCACGCCCGGAACCCTGCCTGCTATGACGAGTTTGTGATTGATATAGATCCTGGGCACCTCAGCTCCCTGGCGGAGCAGGTCGTGGCTCCAGAGCTGTGTAGGGACCACGTAGGCGTAGATTCCATAGTCTCTTCTGAGCACGTTGGCTGCTGCAAGCGCTGTTTTGAGGGCTCTCTCGCTCCTCTCGTCGTAGCCAACCTCGATCCTAAGGTCGACCTCCATGGCGGGGGATCCCCCGGGTGTGATGGGTTGGGTTGCTGACGAGTTATAAGGGATAGGGCCTATCTCTACACCCGGCTGCAAGCGGGGTGAGCCGCTACGGATCTGGCTGGGCTTAGGGCTGTGCTGTGGAAGGAGCTGCTTGACCTGGCTAGGGATAGGAGGACCCTGGCGGTCACAGCGCTGCTCCCGCTGGTCTCTATGCCGCTTCTAGCTGTTACCATGACATTCTTCTCGAGCCAGCAGGTTTCCAGGGTTGCCGTCCTAACAATGGACGACACGCTGGGCTGCATAGGCGATTTCTGCATAAACTCCACAATGGTGGCTGACACGATTAAACAGAGCGTGTCGAGCGGCGATGTGCTGGTGGAGATAAATCCTCCGGGCAACCTCACGGACTACGACGTGGTGGTTGTCATATTGGAGGGTTTCTCGGAGAACCTGACTAGCCTCGACAGGGTGGCATACGTTAGGCTGATCAAGAACGTTGGTTCCAGCAAGGCGGAAATGGTTTACCAGAACATACTGGCCACGCTTAGAGGGCTTGGAAGGGAGCTGGCGAAGCTCAAGCTTGAGGAGCTGGCCAACCTTTCCGGCGTCGAGGTGCTCCCCGACTCCATTCTGGATCCTGTGAGGGAGGTTAGGGTCCTGGTGACTCCGACTGGCCAGCCAGCGGAGGAGAGGGAGGAGTTCAGGATCTGGACCGCCAGGTTCCTGGCATTCGCCCTAGCATTCATAGTTATGCCGCCGACGGTGTTCATAACGGACAGCATAGCAGGGGAGAGGGATCGGAAGACCCTGGAAACCCTTCTCACCACCCCTATATCGAGAAGCACTCTGCTGACGGGCAAGATCCTGGCCAGCAACGTTCTCGGCATAATAGCTGCGGCTGCCGACGTGGCTGGGGTTGTGATATTCTTCAAGATGCTGGGCGCCTACATGCTGATCGATCCAAGCCTCCTCCTGGTCCACGCCGTGGATGTCGCCCTAACCATCTTCGTCACTTCCACCATAATCATACCCGTAGTCTCGAGGGCCGACACGGCCAGGTCGGCCCAGTCCATGGCCACGCTCGTCACAACCCTGGCTATACTCATATTCTTCACTATGCTCTCCGTCGATATACCCAGGCTTCCAGTCCACATAAGGTATCCGCTCTACCTGGTGCCCTACACCCACAGTGCCCTCCTCATATACAACTACGTGCTCGGTTACAATCTCCAGGTCATGGTCCATGCAGGCATACTCCTGGCTCTCTCAGCGGTGTTGCTCGTATTATCGTACAGGCTGTTCAACAGCGAGAAGATCATTGCAAAGACGTAGAGATAAAGAGCCGCTAACCCATAATATCCTGTGAGCGCCCTTGGCCGGAGAAGCCATATGCTACAAACCCATAGGATACGTACGCACGGAAGCGACGGACGAGGAGATTAGGAGGTCTATCAACTACATGCATGAGAGCTTCATAGAGATCCTCCCAGAGTACCGCGAGGGTCTCCAGGGGCTGGAGGGGTTCTCCCACCTAATAGTGGTCTTCCACCTCCACAAGGTTCCTGAGGAGGCTAGGAGCACCCTTAAGGTTAGGCCCCGCAGACTTCTTAAACTGGGCTTCAAGCTTGAAGAGCTGCCGCTTGTCGGCGTCTTCGCCACCGACTCGCCCCACAGGCCCAACCCTATAGGCATTACAATAGTTGAGCTCATAACAGTGGAGAGCAACGGGCTAAGGGTTAGGGGGTTGGACGCCTTCAACGGGACCCCGGTGCTCGACATCAAGCCCTACACCCCCTCGAGAAGAGTCGATATCAGGAGTCTTCCTTCATGGTACAGGAGGCTCTGGGACGAGGCCGGAAGGAGAGGGCTGTGGACCGAGCTCTGAGGCCTAAGGTTATTTGCCTCGAAGCACCAGTATATGTAGGTGTGAACCGTGGCTAGGAAAGCCCTAATTCTGGCTGGACCCGAGTTTGAAGACCTGGAACTCCTATACCCCATGTACAGACTAATGGAGGAGGGCTTCCAGGTCGAGGTGACGAGCCACCCCCGGTACGGCGACACCCTGAAGGGCAAGCACGGCTACACGGTCAGGGTTACAGTGAAGCCCAGCGATGTCAGGGTGGAGGACTACGCTGTGCTTGTGCTGCCCGGCGGGCGAGGGCCTGAGAGGATACGCGTTTTCCCAGAGATCGTCGGGATAGTAAGAGAGTTCCTCGAGACGGGCAAGCCTGTCGCAGCTATATGCCATGGCCCCCAGCTCCTCATATCGGCCAGCATAGGCAAACCCGAGTTGCTGAAGGGGCGGAGGGTCACAAGCGTGCCCACCATAAAGGACGACCTCATAGCGGCTGGCGCCGAGTGGATTGACAGCCCCGTGGTGGTTGACGG
>JALURJ010000172.1 GCA_027016915.1 Desulfurococcales archaeon
AGGCTGCTAGGAGGGTTGTGGCCACCGCTAAGGCTCTGGGCGGCGTGGACCCCCTGACCATGGCTGTGATCGAGGCCCTGTCGGACTGCGAGCCCCTAACGGTCTCGGAGGTTACCCGGAGGGTTAGAAGGATCAAGGGCTCAGCCTCCAGACGGACGGTGAGGGAGAGGCTTGCCAGGCTTGAGGGGAGGGGCGCCGTCGTCAACGTTGGCAGCGCGGCGAGGCCCAGATACGTCCTCCGCGGCTGCAGGGGGAGGGGTGTTGACGGCGAAGCGTAGGCTCCGCACAGTCGTAGGGGCCGTCAGGATCGCTGGGCTCCTCACGCTCCTCGCCTACAGGTCATCAGCCCTCCTAATAAGCCTCAAGCTCCGCTCCAAATACTACGCCTGGAGGGAGAGGAGGAGGTTTAAGAAAACACTGTCCCGCTACAGGCTGCCCGGCGACCTTGCAGGCAGGCTTGCAGCCATGTATTCGGAGAGCATCACCCGGCACGTGAGGGTGCCGGGACCCATGGTTCTCTTCCAGGGGGCCAGGCGGTCCTACAAGCTCTACGTGAGGGCTAAGAGGCCCTCATAGCAGCCCTTATCCTTTCGCCCAGGGCTTTGAGCTCCTCCCAGCCGGGCTTGGTCCTCCTACAGTAGAGGGTTTTACACCCGTCCCCTGTTCTGCGCGGCACTATGTGTAGGTGGACATGCATGATCTCCTGCCCTGCTGGGCGCCCATTATTGATCAAGACGTTGTAGGCCTCGCCCCCCACGGCTCTGAGTATTGCGGGGGCGACCCTGGCAACTGTGCTGAGGAGCCTCGACCTGTAGGCTTCCGGCAAGTCCTCGAGGCTCTCGGCATGGTATTTCGGCACCACGAGTGCGTGGCCTGGGCTTGCAGGGCATATGTCCAGGAACACCACCACGTAGCTGTCCTCGTAAAGCTTCACCGCTGGCAGCCTGCCACTAATAATGTCGCAGAATATGCAGCCTCCCTCCATTGCCGGGCCCCTCTCCTCACCAGGCCTATTGGGTCTTTAATTTTTCCCAGGCCGCCTAGGGGTCTAGCCTTTTTAGGAGAGCGTCGCCCCTTGCAGCTATGGGTGCCAACCTCTCCAGGTCCAGGCTGTCGGCCACGGGGCCGCACTTGGCCCTTAGGAGGAGAAGGGTTTTGCGGGCCAGGTTTCCAGGGTGGTTGAGGAGGGCCTCCATGTTGGCTATGCCCTTGGCGATCACGACGTCGGCCCTCTCCAGGACGCTTCTAGCCTCCCGGGAGGCTTTGGGGCTGAAGGCCGAGTGCCTGCCGCCGGTGGAGACAAGGCCCTCGACGTTGCCCGGCATCATCTCCCTAACCTCCTCGACCGTCACGTCGGTCTCGAAGGCCTCGCCTCGAGCCACAAGCCACACCCTGTATCCTCTCCTGGCGAGCTCCCCGGCAACCGCCAGGTCTACCACTGCCTCGCCAGCGTTATCGAGGACTAGGGCCAGGGTCTCGGCCTCCTCTACTAGGCTGTGAGCGCCGTTGGGGATCCAGTGTACTGTTCCACCGAGGGTGCCGACGTCCCTGCCGGGGCTGTAGCCCGGCATGTCTATGTCCACTGTGTTGGCCTTGGCCATGGTTTCCAGCAGCGATTTTAGGCTCATGACTTCGAGCCTAAGGCCGCTGATCAGGTAGGAGAACTTCTGGTTGAGCAGCTTCTTAACCCTCCTGAGAGGGTCTGGCTGGCCTAGGAGCAGGGACTGGTACTCGTATGACTCCTCGAACATCTTGGGCAGCGGGTCGCCCCTCTCCATGGCCTCCTCCAGGAAGGCGAGCATCCTGGTGCTGAGGTCAGGCCTGTCCATGAGGGGTTTGAGCCTGGAGTATACTAGGCAGAAGGTGCACCTGACAGGGTCTAGCGGGATCAAGGCCTCCTCCCCGCGCCTACCAGGTTCTTCCTAATGTTTGCCAGGAGGGCTGAGGCGAACTCGGGGCTCCTCACCACGATGGCGACAGCCTCGTCCTTCGCCTCGGGGTCCGGGACCCCCAGGACTATGTGGGTCGAGTCGGCTATCATCATGTCCATTGCCAGGCCCTTCATCCTCAGGGTCTCGGCCTCCATCCTTCTGAGGAGCTCCTCGGCCTCCGGGGTGAGCCTGTACCCCTCGGGCAGGATCACCGTCACCTTCTTCCCCCTAAGTATGTCGATGTAGGGCTCTATGATGGGCCTCACCAGGTCAAGCCTCTCGGCAGCCTTCCACGCCACGAAAACCACTTCGCGCGCCCCAGCCACTATTGCCAGGCTGGTGGCCAGCACCTCCTCCAGCCCCCTAACCAGCTCTACACCCACACCCTTGGCCCTGGGTGCCAGCTCCTTAAGCCTCCTGCCCAGCTCCGCTATGTTCTTGGCAGCCACGGCGGCCTCCACCAGTTTGAGGGATGCTATCCTGCTCGCGGCCTCCTCCGGGTCCACCGGGTCGTACCACTTCCCCCTCCTCCTCAGGAGGCCGCGATGCTCCAGCCTCCTAGCCACATCGTATACTCTTGGTAAGGGGACGCCGCTGGTGGCTGCAGCTTCCTGGGGGGTATTGGCGCCGCGAAGCACCGCGAGGTACAGGCGGGCCTCGTACTTGTTAAGGCCCAGCACCGTTCTCAGCTTCTCCTCCAACTCCTCCAGCCCCATGCCAGAACCTCCCACAAATAGGTTGGGCCAGTGTTATTTCAAGCTTCCCGGAAAGGTTTCAGAAGGCAAAAAGAGCTTTATTGAAACAGCCACACTCTGGGTTAAGAAACCGGACTAGGAGATGTGAGGTCTGCGGAGAAGCTCCTACCCTTAACCCTGCTCCTCCTCGGAGCAGCTGCAGGGGTGGTGCTGAGGATTAGGCAAGGAGTTGGCGGTAAACCTCTCTCACGCTTCTCTCAGCCTCCCTTAGGTCCACCACGCCCTTAACCCTGGCGGGCCTGTGGGTCAGGATGTAGATCCTGTCGGCTATCTCAACAAGCTCGTCTAGCTGGTGTGACACTATGATCATGGAGATCCCGGAGTTCCTCCTAAGCCTCTGGAGGGCCTCCTGGAGCGAGGCTATGCTGGCTACGTCGAGACCCGTGTAGGGCTCGTCTAGGAGGAGGATGTCGGGCTCTAGGGCCAGGGCCCTAGCTATGGCGGTCTTCCTGGCTGTGCCGCCGCTGACCTTGGAGGGGTACTTGTCTAGGTGCTCCTCTATTCCGAGGAGCCTGGAGACCCTGGCTATCCTCTCCTCGGCCTTCCTCCCCTCAATCCCTGAGAGTTTCAGGGCTAGCTCAAGGTTGCTTCTAAGCGTCCTCCAGGGGAGCAGTAAGTTGTCCTGGGGGACCAGGCCCAGCCTCCCGTTGACCGCCACCCTCCCCTTGTCGGGCTCCTCGAGGCCTGCTATGATCCTTAGGAGCGTCGTCTTGCCGCAGCCGTTGGGCCCCACTATTCCGACGGCCTCGCCCCTCCTAACCTTCAGGCTCACACCCTCCAGCACCTGTTCGCTGCCGAACCTCTTGTAGAGGCCCTCCACCCTTACAGCTTCCACCTCTGGGCCCACCTCTCAACGGGCTTCAGCACGGCGTAGTCTAGGAGGATCATGAGGGCTATGAGGAGGAGGCCCCAGGCGAAGACTCCCTCCCTCAACCCCATGTCGTAGCTGTAGACCAGCTGGTACCCTATCCCGCCGCTGGCGCCGAAGGCCTCGGCCACAACGCTTATCCTGAGGGCCAGCCCTATGGCCGCCCTGCTCGCACTGGTGATATAGGGGACTGTTCCCGGGAGTATGAAGTATATGAACTCCTGGAGCCTGGAGGCCCTCAGCATCCTTGCCAGTTCTGAGAACTTCTCGTCGAGGGCCTGGACTCCCCCCAGGGTTGCTGAGAGGAGGACCGGGTAGCACGCAGCCGCCGTCACCAAGACTGGGGGCGCCCTGCTGGAGACGCCAAACATCATGATCAGCACTATGCTCCAGACTAGGACGGATACGCTCTGGATGAAGGTGTTGAGCGCCGAGACGAGGGCGGCTGCGTGCCTGTTGAGGTAGGCGGCCAGCACGGAGGCTAGGGAGAAGGCGAGGGCTAG
>JALURJ010000173.1 GCA_027016915.1 Desulfurococcales archaeon
CATGTATAAGAGGAGGTAGGCCCCCACCCAACACCTAGATTATTATCCTGCCCACCGCTTCTTCTTCACTGGGGCGCGGAATGGAGTGCAACTACGTGCTTGTCACAACGCTACTAGGGTTCGAGAAGACCTGTGCCAGCTACATTTCCGAGCTGGACCCCGACGCCAAGGTGTCTCCGAGGCCCAGGGGCTTCAAGGGTCTGGTGCTTGTGGAGCCCTCCATGGATAAGTGGGAACTAGCCCGCCTGGTGGAAGAGCGTGTGCCTGAGGCGGAGAAGGTTGTAGTGGCTGAGGAGTGCTCGGAGCCTAACCCCAGGGCTATAGCGGAGAAGGCGGCGCGCCTCGCCGAGGGGAGGATAAGGGCTGAGGAGACCTTCGCCGTAAGGACCAACAGGAGGGGGCGCCACGGCTTCACCAGCGTAGACGTCAACGTGGTGGTGGGCGACGCTGTGAGAAGGGCTTCAGGAGCCTCCGTCAACCTCTCCAACCCGGATAAAGTAGTCCTCGTAGAGATAGTCCAGGACCTGGCCCTGCTGTCGATAATTCCGGGCTCCAAACTCTATAGGAAGATGAGGCCTGGGAAGAGGCCTGTCTACAGGCTTTTCCGCAGAATAAGCCTGGTTCACATGCCCTATCTCGGCCCCCTGGAGTCAGCCAGGGTTATGGGCAGAAGGGTTGGAAGGGAGGTTCAGACCTTCGAGGTAGGTGAGCTCGTCGTAGCGCCTGCCGGCAGGGTGGATGCTGAGCAGCTGAAGTCCTTCCTTGACGGGCTGTTCGAAGGCATAGAGTCTAGGTACAGGATCCAGGAGAAGAGCTACGGCAGAGAGGTGCATAGGGTTAGGGTCTATGTTCAGGACCTGTACCAGCTGGTGAGGGAAAGGGCGGGTGAGACAATAATAGTATTGGAGCCTGAAGGGGAGCCCGTCTCCAGGCTGGGCGAAGAGCTGTACAGGCTCCTCGTGGAGTCCAGGAAGAGGGTTAACGTGCTGGTGGGGTCCAGGGAGGGGATCCCCTCAGGCATCTACAGGTTCGCCGACCTAGTGGTCGACGTGGCACCCGGCGTAACGATATCGACCGATTACGCAGCTGCGGCAGCGTTAATAGCATTCGCCACAATACTCCACGACAGGCTGGGCGGGGAGGAGCAGTGAAGGCCGTTGTGCTGGCCGCTGGCAAAGGGGAGAGGCTTCAACCCATAACTCATACACGGCCGAAGCCCCTCGTACCTGTCCTCGACAAGCCCCTCCTCGTCTGGACCCTCGAGGCCCTCCGGAGGGTCGGTGTGACCGACGTAGTCCTGGTTGTCAGCTACATGGCCGACGCCGTGGCCAGAGGGCTGGAGGAGTTCCAGGGCAGCATACCCAAGGTTAGGCTGGTGGACCAGGGGAGGGAGATGGGCACAGGCGACGCGCTCATGAAGGCTGCTGGCCACGTAAGCGGCGAGTTCCTGGTCGTATATGGGGACCTCCTCCTCGAGGAGAGTGTGCTTCGCAAGCTCCTGGAAGCCCCCGGCGACGCCGTGGTGGGTGCAGTGAGGGTGCCTAACCCCTGGGACTACGGGGTTCTGCGCGTGGACCAGGACATGAGGCTCCTAGGCATAGTGGAGAAACCCCCTAGGGGCAGCGAGCCCTCCAACCTGGTGAATGCAGGTGTCTACAGGTTTACCGACGAGGTTTTCTCCTACCTGGAGTCTGTGGAGGAGTCCCCCCGCGGGGAGATAGAGCTCACAGATGCCGTCACCGCAATGGCTGGAGAGAGGAAGGTCTGGGTGGCAGAGCTCTCCGGGGACGAGTGGTTCGAGATAGGCAAGCCCTGGAACGTGCTTGAGGCCAATAGGAGGAAGCTGGCAGGCCTGGAGGGTCAGGAGATCAGGGGTTCGGTGGAGGAGGGTGTCAGGATCAGGGGTTCGGTGGTGGTTGAGGAGGGCGCCGTGGTTAAGGGCGGCTCCTACATCGAGGGCCCGGCATACATTGGGAGGGGGGCCTCGGTAGGCCCCAACTCCTACATTAGGAGCTACACGGTGGTGGGCCAGGGCTCCAAGGTGGGGGCATCGGTGGAGGTGAAGGCCAGCGTCCTGATGGAGGGGGTCCACGCCTCGCATCTGAGCTATATAGGGGACAGCGTTGTCTGCGAGCACGTCAACTTGGGCGCCGGCACCGTTACCGCTAACCTGAGGTTCGACGACAAGCCGGTTAGAGTCACGGTTAAGGGCCGTAGGCTGAGCAGCGGTATGAGGAAGCTGGGCGCCTTCATAGGCGGCTATGTGAAGACCGGGATAAACGTGTCCATAATGCCGGGGGTCAAGATAGGCGCCTACTCCTGGATAGCCCCGGGAGCCGTGGTGGTTAGAGACGTGCCTCCCAGGAGCTTCTACAGGATGGTCGGAGCCGAGTACGTGGTGGAGCCCCTGGAGGTGGAGAAGTGAGAGAGTACAACGTGGTAGTGAAGAACAGGCCTGGGCTCCTCAGGGTAGCCCTTCTCTACCCCTCCGAGTACAGGGTAGCCCTCTCCAGCCTCTCCTACCAGACACTGTACTACACGGTGAACATGGATGAGAGGTTCGCCGCCGAGAGGGTTGTGGAGGACTGGGCCCCTCTCAGCATAGAGTCGGGCCTCCACCTTTCCAGGTTCCACTACATCATGGTTTCACTCCACTACGAGCTGGACTACGCGGGCATGGTTAGGATTCTCCACGAGGCCCGGATCCCGCTGTGGAGGCAGAGCCGGGGGGAGGGCGACCCCATAGTCATAGTGGGCGGCCCCCCTGCAACCTCCAACCCGGCGCCCATACTGGACCTCGTCGACGCCGTGGTGGTCGGCGAAGCCGAGCCCGTAATGCCCCGCCTGCTGGACGCCCTAGCCTCCTGGGGCTCCCGGAAGTCGGTCTTGGAAGCTCTTGCAGACGTGCCGGGAGTCTATGTGCCAGGAGTTTCCGAGGAGCCCGCGACGAGGCAGTACGCTGCCAACCTGGATGAAGCCTTCCACCCTGTCGCCCAGATCCAGAGTGAGGAGGTTGAGCCCGTCTGGGGCCGCTCCCTCCTGGTGGAGACGGGTAGAGGATGCACTCGTGGCTGCAGGTTCTGCATGGAGGGCCACATAATGCTTCCAAGGCGGGAGAGGAGCTTCGGGGTCCTTGAAAAAATAATCAGGGAGGGGCTGAGCGTTAACCGTTTGGGTAAGGTGGCCTTCTACGATCTCGCCTTCGCCGACCATAGAAGTTCTAGGGAGCTACTGGAACTCGTGGTGGAGGAGCTGGGGGCGGAGGTGTCGGTGCCCTCCCTCAGGGCCGACGCTTTGACGGAGGAGCATGTATATCTGATAGCTAGGGGAGGACAGCGGACGCTTACCGTGGCGCCCGAGACACCCTACCACAACCTGTGCGTTGCCATCAACAAGGTTGTGAGCGAGGATATGATGCTGAGCATAGCCAGCACTGCTTCCGAGGCTGGTTTCAAGGCCATTAAGCTGTACTACATTGTCGGGCTGCCATGCGAGCCTCCTGAGGTGGCTGAGGCGGTGGCGGGCCAGGTCCTAAAGGTGGCGGCAGCAGCCCGCGGCTTGAGGGTTAGGGTGTCAGCTAACCCATTCATGCCGAAGCCCCACACACCGCTCCAGTGGGCACCCCTGCCCAGCCCTGCAGAGGCTAGAGCCAGGCTGAGGAGGCTCTCAAGGCTTCTCTCCAGGGCCGGAGTCGAGGTCGAGTACTATGATCCTAGGCTCGCCCAGCTTCAAACCGTTTTGTCGAGGGGAGGCCCCGAGCTTGGCAGGGTTATAGCCTCCTGGGCCCTCGGTGGCGGGGGTCTAGGCGCCTGGAGGAGGGCGCTGAGGAGGCATGGTATGAGCGTAGAGAAATACGTCGGGGGCCTTGCCGTTGAGGGCGAGCTTCCATGGGAGAAGGTTGTGCGTATAGGGGTGCCGAGGGAGGCTCTTAGAAGGGGCTATGAGCTCTACATGGCCGCTGCGTGCCGGGCTTAGCGCCTGGCCTTGGCCGCAACTATCTTTATAACATCGTTATCCTTGAGGACGTAATCCTCCCCCAGCCGGGTCTTGGTCCT
>JALURJ010000174.1 GCA_027016915.1 Desulfurococcales archaeon
GGTAGGCATTTCGGCGGTATCCTGCAGAAGCTGAGGATTTCCGCCATACCTACAACCCCTCGAGAAGCTTGTCGAAGAGTATCTCGGCCAGCTTTGAGGGTTCGATCTCCCTGCTGGCCGGGAGCTCTATCCCCCTCTCCTCGGCCTCATTGAGCAGTATTTTCCTGCAGTCCTCGCGGAGGGGGCAGGTCTTGCAGTCCCCCTCATGCTTGAACCATATCTGTAGACCGTTCCTCGACGAGAACGTTATGTAGACCTCTGTTTTTAGCCAGGGGCTCCATCCAACCAGTATACCTCTTTTCGCATCTATCCTCCTTATCTCGACCTTAGAGGCCGCGGCTGCCGAGATCAGGGCTTCATATACCTTGTTTTCCACAGTCTGCATGGTCTTATGAACAGCCTGCCGTGATATCCCTAGTTTTGTAGCGATTTCGCTCAGGGTGAGGCCGCTCTGCCTAAGTCTCCATAGGAGGAGCTGCTTCTCGGTGAGATATATCACGTGTCGTCAACCTCTGTAAGCCATTATAGGTTGGCTAAAATATAAGCATTGCCTTTCCCAGCAGGCCGAAAGCTAGCCGCGGCGCGGGCCGGAGACCACGTAGATCCTTCCTGCCACCTCAGCGTCCAGGGCAACCTGGGTGTTCCCCACCTGGACTATATAGGCTGGGAATTTTTTCAGCACTGTGACCCTCCTGCCCGGCCTTAGACCCAGGTTGATTAGCCTGGTCATCACCTGGGGGTTCTCCACGTAGATGTAGCTTATCCTCCCAGCCTCACCTTCGCCTAGCTCGGTGAGAGGATGCACCACGGTCTCTACATAGCGTTTGCCTGCCAGGCAGCAACTGCCTGGAGGTATGGGTTTGCCGTGGGGACAGATCCTCGGGTGTCCTAGAAGCGTGCAGACAGCCTCTTCCAGCTCCTCGGGTATTAGGTGCTCCACACGGCACGCCACCTTCTCGTAGACTTCCTCCTCCATACCCAGTACGTCGGAGAGCAGCCTCTCTGTTAGCCTGTGGAGTCTAACCAGCTTCCTGCCAATCGTCTCCCCCTTATCGGTTAGGAGTACCATGTCGCCCTCCCTGTACACATACCCGGCGTTCTCGAGCTCGGCTAGCTCGCCTGCGGCGAGATCGCTTGCTCTCACACTCCGTTTCGCCTCCCTCAAGTCTATCCAGAGGTCCCTCACCAAGTTCTCCAGGTTCTCACTCATCTCTTCACCACCCACCTTACGAGGAAGGGTTTCCTGTCTCCAGGTATAAACTCGTAGCCACAGTTGGGGCACCTCACCATGCCGCACCCGCTCTTAAGGGGACATCCCCTACATCCAGGGCTTTCCTCCTCGTCAAACCTGTAGCCGCAGAGGGGGCATTTAACCATTCCTAGACACCCACCAGGAGCATGGCTCGGTTAACTATGTAGCCAACTGTGAATGCCACCGTAACCGCTAGGAGAAATATTGCGGCTGCCGTCTTTAAGCCCCGCTCACGCACCATTACCAGGAACTGAGCTATGCATGGCACGAAAAGCGTTATAGTCACCACGGATACCAGTATCTGCCTATAATTCATGAGGCCCTTCATGGCAAGGTCGTAGAGTCCTGCAGCACCGTAGTCCCTTCTGAAGAACCCATATAGGAACGCAACAGCCGATTCCCTGGGAAGGCCTATCCAGCCGACTGGAACGGCCAGGACCGATACAACGAGGTTGAAAATCCCGGTTATCCTGCCCATCCAGATCAGCACGCTCGCCAGCACAAAGAGCGGTATCACCTCTTTCAAATACCATTCGAGTCTTACCAGAGTCTTCATGGCCATGTTCCTAGGCGAAGGCACCCTCAAGGGCGGTAGTTCCATTATGAAGAAGGGGGTCTCACCTGGCACAAGCTTTGAAGCCAGATATGCCACTACAACCAGGACACTAGACACTATAAGGATCCAAATAAAGAGCGCCTGGAGCCCAGGCAGCATAGCCATAACCACGCCCAGCTGCGCTGAGCAAGGTATGCCTAGCGCCAGCATGAGGGTCACCAGAACCTTCTCCCTTCTCGTCTCAAGAATCCTGGCCGTGATGGTGGCCATAGTGTCGCATCCTAAGCCGAGTACAAGCGGTATGACGGCCTTGCCGCTTAGCCCCACTCTTTTAAGTAGCCTGTCTATCAGGAGGGCCAGCCTGGGGAGATAGCCGGAATCCTCTATTATAGAGAAGGCCATGAAGAAAAACGAGACTATGGGTAGTATTATTGCGAAGGCATATCTGAGCCCCAGGGTTATTATACCGTACTCACCGCCTACGAGTTCGTAGAGCCATGTCGACGGCATATACTTTACGAGTAGAGAGTTGAGTGTAGGGTTGATCATTTCTTCAAAAACCCTTTCCTCTAGGAAGTCAACAACAATTTGTGCTCCCAAAACACCGACAAACAAGTATAATGCCAGCAGCACTATCGCTAGGATTATGCTCCCTGTTATAGGGTTAACTAGAACTGCATCAAGCCTGCTCATCTCCATAGGGGTCGTCCTCACAGCTATAATGACGTCTTCAAGCATTTCTTCCGAAATCTTTCTAAGCCTATAGTCTAGGAGGTGGCGGATTTCCGGCTTGGCTTCGTTTCTAAGGAGAATAGTTATGCTACGTGGATCCTCTTCGGCCTGTAGCACCATTCTTAAGGCTTCCTCATCGCCTAGAAGCAGGAGAATTGCTAGCAGCCTCCTGGACACCGGATATTCGGCGGCAAGTGAATTCTCGACCCTGTCGATGGCCTCCTCAAGCTCCCTCCCCAGATCTATGCGTTGTTCCTTGGGTTTCTCTCCCAGCGCTTTGAGCAAAGCCTTCCGCAGCATGTCTACGCCTATCCCCTTCACGGCAACTGTAGGGACTACAGGTATGCCCAGCCTCCTCTCCAACTCCCTGAAATTAGCCTTATAACCCAGTCTTTCCATTTCATCCACGGCGTTTACGGCAAGGATCACCCTGTATCCTCCCTGGACTAGAAGCAGGGTTAGTGGAAGCATACGGTCCATATTGGAGGCGTCAACTACGTGGACCACGAGATCGGGCCTGGTCTCGAAGAGGATCTTTCTGGACACCTTCTCGTCCTCGGTTACGGCGTATATTGAGCCCATGCCCGGCGTATCTACTATTGTAGCTTCGACGCCGTCCAAAGTTGCCCGGCCCACACTTATGTCCACTGTTGTTCCAGGATAGTTAGATATCCAGGCATACTTGCCAGTCAGCCTGTAGAAGAGCGTGCTTTTCCCTACGTTCGGGCTACCTATGAGGAGTACTATGGGCCTCTTAAGCTCTTCGCTGCCGTGGTGATGCAAGGCGGGTCCCACTTTTAGGTTTACCTAATTCTAAGTATGGTAACGGTGTATGCGTCAATATAAATGTTCGCAACGGGCATTAAGACAGTTCAATATACTACTATCATTTAACATACGTATAAGCTTGGAGGACTACATGTTAGCGTTGATAGCAAAAAATTAATCTATCCCACCCCCATAATACATGTGGGTGCTCTTTTGTACGTAGCTGCTGCTAAGTCCAAGTTGTTGCGGTGTGAGGAGTACTGCCAGGAGAAGTGTGAACATGCGGGTTTAAAGGGTGACAGTTATCTGGTTTGCGTCGATGAGTGCCTTAACGATTGTGCTGAGTATCAGGAGGCTGCACGGATACACCGGGCTGGCACGCGGAGAGGCTAGCCCTCTAAACATTTTTTAATTGATGCTCGACAGCCCTGACGTAGGCCTCCTCGAGGTTAGAGGCGTCAAACATCTCCATGATTTGCCGCGGCGTGCCCTGAACTATTATTCTCCCCTCGTTAATCATGGCTATCCTGTCGCAGAGGTATTCTACCTCGAGCATGTTGTGGCTTGAGAGAAGGGTTGCCGTTTTGGTGTTCTTGGTGTGTTGTTTAATCACTCTCCTCACTTCTACTGCGTGGTATACGTCTAGTCCTGTTGTTGGTTCGTCCAGTA
>JALURJ010000175.1 GCA_027016915.1 Desulfurococcales archaeon
GTTTAGAAGGGCCAACGAGGTGCTGGCGAGGGATCTCGAGGTCAAGATATACTATCTCCCCCGCTCCGAGGCCATGAAGATACCGGGTATAGTGAAGCTCGCATCCAGGCTGCCGCCCCAGGTCGATAAGCTGAGAATAGTAGAGGTCCCAGGCGTTGACATACAGGCCGACGGGGGGCCCCACGTGTCCAGGACGGGTGAGGTGGGCAGACTGGTGTTCACGAAGCTGGAGAACAAGGGTCGGAACAATAGGAGGATACACTTCACCATAGATCCACTATAATCGGAAACAATATAACCATACTGAGCTAAGCGTTTCGGGGGAACAGGTTGGCCAGGAAGAGGGCATCCAGAGCCAGCGGCAAAACCCTCGGCGAGGAGTTCATGGAGACCTTGGAAAGCCTCTACAGGCACCGGCGGCTCGTCGCGGCGGTCCTCGTCGCCTTAGCAGTGGTTTTAGGAGCATACCTGAGGGTTCTCCCCGCATTGAAGATGGGCAGAGTGGAGCTAAGGGCTAATGACCCCTGGATCGAGTACTGGCTCGCCGACTACGTGTATAGGAACGGCTTCACATCCTGGTTCGCCCTCTCCAGGGGCAATCCCGACACTCACGTGTTCTGGTATCCCTGGGGCAGGGACTTCACCCACTCCGAGTACCCAGGCATCCCGTGGGTTGCAGCGTTGACCTACCCCATAGCTGGCGTTTTCGGCTTTACCCTGAAGGGCTGGGTAGCGCTCCAACCAGTGGTGGCCGGGGCCCTGGCCATAGTTGCGGCATATTTCCTCGGGAAGGAGCTGACAGGCGAGCTTGGAGGCGTGGCTACGGCATTCCTAGTGGCGGTCGTCCCAGCCGCCACGGAGAGAACAACCGTGGGGTTCGTGGAGAAGCAGGGCTACGCCACACCCCTCCTCATACTCCAGGCCCTTTTCCTGGCAAGACTAGTGAAGTATAAGAAGCCCCGCGACGCACTGCTGGCAGGCCTCGCCACCGGGGCCGTGGGCCTAGTGTGGGGCGGCGTCTACATAGCCCTGGCCCTGGCGGTCGCATACATAGTTGTACTGCCCCTGCTCATGCCTGAACTCGGCAGAGAGCACCTACTGGCTATGCTGATCTTCGTATCCTCTACAGAGCTGGCCCTCCTCACCGTACCTAAGCTTACTAGGCCGGGTGCCAGCCTGTTTTGGAACGCTGTGCCCATCCTCGCCTTCATACTTCTAGTTATAGGTCAAAGGCTCAACAGGGTGCAGTACATAATATTTCTGGCACTAGTAGCCGCGGCCAGTATCCTGGGTGCGTATTTCAAAGTAGTGCCCCTGGGCGGAAGGCTCCTTGCATCTATAGGGTTGAGGGCTGAAACCTCACCCCTGGTCAAATCCGTTGCCGAGCACCGCTCGCTGCTGAGCCAGGGCCTCACAACCTTCATGGTGGAAACACTCAACGAAATGACGCCAGCAGTGCTCCTAGCATTGGCCTACATCGTATACGTCCTCTTTTACAAGAGGGACCCTCACCACGGATTCGTGGCTCTGGCAGCTGGCCTCACCCTATATGCTTACGGTAACATGGCTTATTTTGCCCAGATAGCCGGCCTCTACTCTGCACTGGCTGCAGGCCTTCTGGTAGGCATGGTTGTGGCCAAGGGCTTCGAACATCTAGGCTCATCCACCGCTGCCCGTAAGCCTAGGAGGAAGAGATTCGCGGCTAGGTCGAGGCTCAGCGAGACCTCCTACCTAGCAATAATCATTGTCATCCTGGTAGCTGGCAACGTAGCATACGCGGCAACCATGTCCTATAACAAGGCTATTAGGCTGGCTAGCGAGAGTGCCGGCGGGCTCACGCCAAGCGCCTCTACGGGAGCCTGGCCTCTAGCTCTCAAGTATATAAGGGAGAACCTAAGCGACGACGCTGTAGTGGTGTCGTGGTGGGACTACGGCTACTGGATAACCGTTATCGGGGGCAAGGCCTCGCTGGCCGACGGCGCTACTCTGAACTCCACCCAGATAAAGATGCTTGGCGACATACTGACGAGTGACGAGGAGAGGGCATCGGAGCTTTTAAGGAAGCTGCACCTGGTGCCTGGCAAGACCTATATCCTGGTCTACGACGTGTTCGTCATGGAGTACAACGAAACTATGGGCTATGCTAGGATCTACCCTGTCAACGGCAGGGGTGCCGGGGATCTCAGGAAGGCGGTCTGGATGCTCGCCATACCCGGAAAGATAGACCTGGATAAGGCCAACAAGCTGCTCCGAGAACTTAACGGCATCGCAGCGGACTACCAGATGGCTAGGAGAGCGCCTATATCCTACGACAGGATTACGGGAACAAGCCTCTACAAGGAGCTGGAGGAGGCCATCTCACCCTACATGGCTGCATACTTCGACCCTCAGAGAGGGTATTTCATCGATCTAGCTCTGAACTTTAGTAACGCGCAGAACATGCTGCTCATAGGCATAATGTCGCAGGCCATCTACACCTCAATGTACACCAAGATGGCCAGGATAGGTGAGTGGAACGAGACCTGGGTTGGCGACGTGGTTCCGAGCAACGCTTCGCAGGCAGTGTTCATGGCAAGCTCTCCCGCCAACCCCGCGATGCTCGACTACGTTCCACCGGTGTTCTACAGGCACTTCACTATCGAGAAGGTGTTCACAGGGCTCCTAGGCAAGAGCGTCGACAAGAGAAGAGGAATGGAAATATACACGTTCGTAGCAGTGTTCCTAGCGAAGTGGACGGGGTAAATCCCACTTTTTAACCTCACCAAACCATACTTTTCCGGGGACAATTATTGGCTGGAAACCTTCTAGTAAAAAACGCCTCCCTGGCACTGCTGGCTCCCGGCAAGACAGCTGCCAGCGTCTCCCTACTCGTCGAAAACGGTCGGATCTCGTGGATAGGCAGAGGCGAACCCCCGGCAAGGCCTCCAGACGTAGAGGTTGTGGATGCTAGGGGCCTCGTTGTGACTCCCGGCCTAGCCTCTGCCCACACGCATTTGGGGCTATACCCGGTCCGCCTAATGTATAGGGGTTACAGGCTGGATGAATGGGTTAGGAAGATCTTGGGGCCATGGGAGTCCCATATGGAGCCCAGCGACTCCTACTCCTCGGCCATAGCGGCGCTCGCCAGCCTCGTACCCCGTGGAGTAACCCTGGTTGCCGATATGCACTTCAACATGCGCGAGGTTGCCAAGGCTGTAAGCCTTGTAGGTATAAAGGCTAATCTAAGCGTAGCCGTGATGGATCGTGGCCCGCGGCGCGGAGGCAATGAGCTTCTCCGAGAGAACTTGAAACTAGCCGAGGAGTGGCACGGGAAGGGGCAGGGGAGGATCCAGGTAAGCATGGGGCCCTGTACCATAAGGCTTGCAGAGCCCTCCACCATTGAGAGGGCGTTTAAGGCTGCGAGGGAAAGGGGCTTGAGGATACAGATCCATGTGTCGGAGGTATGGGAAGATGTGGAGCATAGCGTGAGGAGGCATTCCGCCAGGCCCCTCGAGTTCCTCGACAGGCTGGTAGGCCTGTCCAGCGACACAATTGTGGCCCACGGCGTCTGGCTAAGCAGTGGAGAGATAAGGCTTGCAGCCCGCAGAGGCGTACATGTGGTGCACAATCCCTCGACCAACATGCTGCTGGGGAGCGGCTTAGCCCCTGCCCGGGAAATGCTGCTAGGAGGGGTTAACGTTGCGCTAGGTGTTGATGCTGCCCCCAGGTACGACCTTACCGCGGAGGCCTCGGCCTCGTTGGCCGTCTCTATGCTGCGGGGCGAGCCCCTAACCCTGGACCAGATCCATGCCATGATGACGGTGAACGGGTACAGGGCCCTAGGATTCGTTGGAGGCACGCTGGAAAGAGGCGTGCCGGGCGACATGGTTTTGTGGAGGCCTAGAGGCTGGCTGGCAGGCAGTGTTGTTGAGGCGCTGATCCACGGCGGGCTTGAGCCTGTAAGGGTCTATGTTGACGGGGATCTTGT
>JALURJ010000176.1 GCA_027016915.1 Desulfurococcales archaeon
GCCAACGGTGAGAAGAGGCGTGGGAGAGTACTGGACGTGGGCGCCGGGATAGCGGTGGTCCAGGTGTTCGAGGGGACCACTGGCATAACCAGGGTCGGCACCAAGGTGAGGTTCCTGGGGAGACCACTGGAGATACCCGTGTCGGAGGACATGCTTGGCAGGGTTTTCAACGGCCTCGGCGAGCCCATCGACGGCGGCCCCCCCATAGTGGCCGAGGAAAGGAGGGACGTCAACGGCGAGCCCCTCAACCCGGCTGCTAGGGACTACCCCGAGGACTTCATCCAGACGGGTGTCTCAGCTATAGATGGCATGAACACTCTGGTGAGGGGCCAGAAGCTCCCGCTGTTCAGCGGGTCCGGCCTCCCCCACAACATGCTTGCAGCCCAGATCGCCAGGCAGGCGACAGTGCCCGGCGAGGAGGCGGAGTTCGCAGTCGTCTTCGCCGCTATAGGCATCAAGTATGACGACGCCCTCTTCTTCAAGAAGTTCTTCGAGGAGACCGGCGCCATCAACAAGGTGGCGATGTTCGTCAACCTGGCCGACGAGCCGGCGATGATCAGGCTGGTGACCCCGAGGGTCGCCCTGACCCTTGCAGAGTACCTGGCCTACGAGAGGGACATGCACGTCCTAGTGATCCTCACCGACATGACCAACTACTGTGAGGCCCTTAGAGAGATAAGCGCTGCGAGGGAGGAGGTGCCGGGCAGGCAGGGCTACCCCGGATATATGTACAGCGACCTCGCAACAATCTACGAGCGTGCAGGGAGGGTTAAGGGCAAGAAGGGAAGCATAACTCAGATGCCCATCCTCACGATGCCCAACGACGACATCACCCACCCGATCCCCGACCTGACAGGCTACATCACCGAGGGCCAGGTGGTGCTTGACAGGGGCCTCTACAACAGGGGCATCTACCCGCCCATCAACGTGCTGATGAGCCTGTCCAGGCTGATGAAGGAGGGTATAGGGCCCGGCAAGACCAGGGAGGACCACGCCGGCGTGTCCAACCAGCTCTACGCCGCCTACTCCAGGGCCCAGGAGCTCAGGAGCCTCGCCACCATCGTTGGCGAGGAGAGCCTCAGCGAGACCGACAGGAAGTATCTGAGGTATGCCGAGGCCTTCGAGAAGAGGTTCCTCAGCCAGGGCTTCTACGAGAACAGGGACATCGAGACAACGCTGAACATCGGGTGGGAGGTGCTATCGATCCTGCCTGAAAGCGAGCTCACCAACATCAAGGATGAGCACATCAGGAAGTACCATCCCAAGTACAGGCGAGGGAGCGCGGGTTGAGCATAGAGGCACGCCGAGTACTGCCTACCAAGATAAACCTGATCAGGCTCAGGAAGGAGGAGCAGGTAATCAAGAAGATACGCAAGGTCCTAGATGAGAAGAGGAACGTCCTCCTCCTATACGTCAGGGAGGCGATAGGAGAGTACGAGGAGAAGTACCGGAAGGCCGCCGAACTCCTCGAGGATGCATACAAGCTATACTACAAGGCCCTCATGAAGGCCGGCTACGAGAAGGTTAAGAGCGTCGCGGAGACCGTGCCGAGAACCTTCAGGATCACCGTTGGCGAGAGGGTCCTCTTCGCCGTTAGGGTGCCCACCATCATACCCCAGACCGAGACCCTGGGCAAGCCCAGCTACGACCTGGCAGAGGCGCCTCCAGAGCTGGTCGAGGCCTCAGGCAAGCTGAAAGAAGCGATGTTCAACATGCTGAAGCTCGTAGAGACCGAGGTAGCCCTTAGAAGCCTGATCGAGGAGCTCAGGAAAACCCAGAGGCTCATAAACGCCATAGACTATGCACTCCTCCCCGCCTACGATAGAGCTATTAGATACATAAGGCTCATACTCGACGAGAGGATGAGGGAGGAGTTCATCAGGCTCAAGATGCTTAAGAAGAAGCTTGCCGGGAGGGGTGCGTGAAATGCCTATACCTTCCAAAGAGGAGCTCCTCGCAAGGGTGAAGTCCGAGATAGACTCGAAATACGCCGAGATGACGGAGAAGCTTAGGCAGGAGATCGAGAAACTGGCTCAGACATATAACAAGAAATTAGAAAAAGTTAAAGAGAAGTTTATTGCTAGGATAAGCTGACAACCCTTTAAAGATCGCCGAGGAGAGGTGCCGTGAGGCTCGGAACAATTAGGAAAATCCTACCACTAATAGCCCTAGCAGCTGCACTAACAGTGATTCTCGTAGCAACAACCACGTCAGCACAAGCCGAAGGCACAGAGGGCGCGGCAGCGAGCAGCGTCCTCGGCAAGGCTGTCGGTGCAGGGCTTGCCGTCGGCCTTGCCGGCATCGGCGCCGGGTACGCTATCGGCGTTGCCGGAGCCTCTGGACTCAGCGCTCTGACCGAGAAGCCCGAGATGCTCTCCCAGGTCCTGCTAGTGGTCGCCCTGGGCGAGGGAGTCGCCATCTACGGCCTGCTGATTGCCATCCTGGTACTCTTCACCCTTTAAGGCAGCTGGCAACGGGAATCGGTTTTTTATCCCTCCAACCTTACTACTTCTAGCCAGGTGCAACTTGTTGGCGTCGAGGGAGAAGTGGAGGAACAACTATGGCGAGTGGTTCAACTGGCTGATAAGCACCGCGGAGATCTACGATTACGGCAGGTACCCTGTCCAAGGCATGGGTGTGTGGATGCCCTACGGCTTCAAGATAAGGAGATACATCCTCGACATAATCAGGGATAAGCTGGACTCGCGGGGTCACGAGGAGATCCTGCTGCCCCTACTGATACCCGAGGACCTGCTCCGCAGGGAGTCCGAGCACATTAGGGGGTTTGAGGCCGAAGTATACTGGGTCACCCACGGCGGCGACACACCCCTAGGTGTTAGGCTGGCCCTCAGACCTACCAGCGAGACGTCCCTCTCCTACATGGAGAGCCTCTGGATCAAAAGCTACAGGCAGCTGCCCAAGAAATACTACCAAGTTGTCAGCATATTCAGGTACGAGACCAAGGCCACGAGGGCCATGATAAGGTTAAGGGAGGTAACAACGTTCAAGGAGGCCCACACGCTGCACGCCGACTACGAGGATACGGAGAGGCAGGTTTTGGAGGCTATAGAGATATACAAGGAGATCTACGACGAGCTCGGCATACCCTACGTCCTATCCAAAAGGCCTGACTGGGACAAGTTTGCCGGCGCCCTCTACACTATAGCCTTCGACACCGTAATGCCGGATGGCAGAGTCCTCCAGATAGGCACAGTCCACAACCTGGGCCAGAACTTCACCAAGGCTTTCGAAGTAAAGATCCAGCTCGAGGACGGCTCCCTAGACTATGGCTGGCAGACAAGCTACGGCATATCCGACAGAATAGTGGCTACACTGATCTCCGTGCACGGCGACGACCGGGGCACCATACTTCCGCCCAACGTTGCACCGATCCAGGTCGTGATAGTGCCCATACCCGTGGGAGGCGAGCTCGGCGAAAAGCTGGGAGAATACGTGGAGAGAATCGCTAACCTCCTGAGATCCAAGGGTATAAGGGTACACGTGGACGACCGCAAGGACGTGAGGCCCGGCGCAAAGTACTACGAGTGGGAGCTTAGAGGAGTGCCTGTAAGACTCGAGGTAGGGGGCAGAGAGGTGAGGGACGAAACAGTTACCGTGGCCCGCAGAGACACCCTGGAAAAGGTCACCGTCAAGCTAGGCGAGCTGCACAGCTTCCTCGAAGACCTATTCGAAGACATCAGGCGGAACCTAAAGAAGCGTGCCTGGAGGTACCTGGAGGAGAACATCACCCGCACAACGAGCCTAGAGGAGGCCAGAAAAACCATAGCTGAGAAGAGAGGCATAGTAGAGCTGCCCTGGTGCGGCTTCGATGAATGCGGGCTCAGAATGGAGGAGCTTGTGGATGCCAAGTGCCTCGGCAACCCTCTGGAACAGCCTGAATGGGTTAAAGGCGCCAGGTGCCCCGTGTGTGGAGGTGAAGCCATCACCTCCATGA
>JALURJ010000177.1 GCA_027016915.1 Desulfurococcales archaeon
TCAATGAACCCTTCTCACGGGTTTTGGTCATATATTTTGCCGTTCGCGCCCACGCTGTAGGTGCTGGTCAAAATAGGTTAGATATATACTATATGTATTTGCCAGGTTTGTTTAACGTAAGGTTAACCATTTACTTAATAAGCTCCGACAATCACAAAAACGCTGGAAAGCCATGAGGCTCAGGCTACCCCGCGAGCACGGCCTCACCTCAGTGTGGCTGGCATCCCTAGTTTATGGATTAGCACAGGTTTCTAGGGTAGGGCCCCTCCTGGGACTAGCCGTCGCCGCGGCCATAATGGTCCTCCTTCATGCCGACGGCTTTCTAGACTGCTTCGCTGATAGAAGGCTTAGAGGCTGTATCCCAGGCTTCACCCTGATATTCGCCCCCTACCTAGCCATAATGGTTCTGGAGCCCTCACCCATCCATATGCTGGTTGTGGTGCTCACAGCTCTGCTGGCGGCAGCCCTTCACGCTTCGACCAGGAGCTCTAAAGTCACGCACTATTCAACCATAGCTGGAGGAACCCTGATCTCCCTCCACGCATACTTCATAATGGCTGCTGGCGGCGCAAACCTCTTGAACGCTCTGTTCCTCCCACTCTACACAGCCATGTCGGTCGCCCAGGCCGCGCTCCGCGTCATCGGCTGGAGGGGCAGCGTTCAGGCCCTTCTCTACACGTCTATGGCGGCCACGCTGCTATTCGCAGCCACGCTATTTCCGCCAGCCAGCCTAGTGCTTCTCGTTGGAGATGCTGTGAGCAGGATAATCCAGGAGGCTTCAGGGATTTCTAGTAGGATGAGTGTAAAGAGGTACGGATTGACGGAGCTTATCCGCGGAATACTGGTGCTCGGAGCCCTTGGAATACTGCTGCGCTAAACGCCAATCACAGGTACTTTGCCGAAGAAGCCCAGCTCCACGTAGTCGCCTGGAGCGGCGCCCTCATATACTATCAGCCTGGAGCCCAGGGGCCTTCCCTTAATGCTGGCTATCGTTTTCTGGTCCGCCAGTATGCCCTCAATAAGCCTGTGATCGGTGTTGCTGGGAAGCACCACCATGTCCACACCTGCAACGCAGCTGGCCGTCAATGCTACCAGGTCCCTCACGTTGAGGCTGCCTTCCCTTACCCTCTCTTTGAGGACATTGTCCTCAGCAACGGGGAGCATTGTTTCGTTGAAGCCGGTGCTTCTGATGGCTACCGATCCTCGCCATACAGCCTCATTAAGTCTCCTCAGAGCTGTGAGGGTGCCGGGCTCGGGTATGGCTACGCCGCTTAGGATCTCGACAACCCTTGCTATACTTTCATCCATCCATGGGGAGGGCGACGCATCAACCCCGAAGAACTCCACGCCGAGAGTTGATGAGAGCCTTAAGCCCACACCCTCCGCCCATTTTAGCGTTTCCCTGATCTTGGCCTCCAGCGTGCCTGTCTTAGCCCCCTCCAGGAGGGCGTCGGCGTAGAGGAGTGCAACTGCTAGCCCCTCCCTGCCAGCAATGTTTGACGAGAGGGGGAAGTAGGGTGTGAGCAGGCCCGATCCCTGGAGGTCTAGGGCTAGCCTCGCAGCGGCTAGGGGGTCTCGCCGTGACACGTCGAGGATCAGCTTCGCAGCTGGCCTTAGGTCCTCGAACCTTGGCGTGCGTAGAGAGGAGTATAGAGGATAGGCTGGGAGCACATCTACCAGCTCTCTGGCCCTCCTATCCGAGGCGTCAAGGTGTAGTGCAGCGGCGTACCGTATCCCAGAGCCCTCCATGGAGCTGGTAATATTTTCAGCCAGCCTTTCGGTCTCCACGTCTTGGGGAGGCGGAGGGAAGGATAGACGAAGGCTCCAAACCACCCCGCCTAGCCCCAGATCTTCGACGGCCTCTGCGAACCGTGACGCGCGGGTCTCCACATAGCTTCTAAGGGCCTGGCTCTCCCAGGAGGGTGGCTGGAGGAAAAGGGTGGCTGCACGTATCTTAACCATCGGGCGTCACCACTAGTATTAAAGTGAGAGGCATATATAACGGGGATGGAGGAGGGTGGTGGCCAAAAAACAGATGCTGGCTGAGCCAGGATGGGCGCGGTGGATAGCCTTTGCAGGCAGGCTGATCCTAGCGCTGGAGGACGCGGTTGAGGAGTATGGGCTTACGGAGATCTACTTGAGGTCCCCAGTATTCCAGGCAGACCTGGCTCCCCGCGTTGTTGAGATAAGGACTGAGCCCCCGGTTACAGGTGTAGAGAGATACGTTGAAGAGCGGCTGGCTGGCGTATCTATAAGGATTGCCAGCGGAGGGGAGTTTAAACCCCTCTCCGACCTTTACCGCCAGGTCCTCAAAGTTTATCTGGGAAGGTTTGCCCCCACACTTCTCCGGCACGCAGTGGAGACTGATAGTATGGGGGTCGAGTACTTGGCCGCAGTGGTGGGGGAGGGGAAGCTTGTTGTTTTGGAGGGGGACGAGGGTAGGGTAACCATACCCTTCATACAGTCCTGGATAACAGGACACACCCATCCAGCTGGCCACTGCATCTTCTCCCACAAGGATGTGTCTTCTATGAGGGACTTCTACACGCATGGTGGGCTCGTTACCGGCGTCATAACTACCAGCTGCAGCATGGTTATGTGGAGGGAAGGGCCATACACTATGGATGATCACCTAGCGCTCATATGGCTGGAAAAGGCCTTGAAGAAGCTCAGGGATCCTGAAGAGGTGCCAGGGATCCTCCGCAATTTCTCGGAACAGGCAAGGAGTCTACGGCACTCCTGGGTTAAAATCAACCTCGTATGACGACAGCCCGTTTGTACGCATCCCGTAGCATGTGGGCGAAACGCCTCACCACGCCGCCTCTACGTGTATGGACAACTATACGGTTGCCCCTTAGGGACACACTTACATCGCTAATCCCGAGCTCCTCCGCAGCCTGGAGTGCCTCATCAGCGTCGAAGCGGGGCAAACCTTCGGGCGGACCACAGGGCCCCATGCTACATGCATGGCAGGAGAGGCCATGGGCATCCATGTTAGCCGCGCAGGCCGAGGGATAGTATTTCAGCCCAAGCCTTTGAGCAGTTTCCTGGACCAGCCTCTTGGCACTCCCAGCAGGAACCACTACTTGGTCCCGCCGGCTTCGCGGGTATCTGGGTAGCCGGGACTCTATGCTACTGGTGGGGATCCCTGCAAGCCGTAGACGCTGGAGGATGCCCCGTGTTACCCGCAGACTTCCAGCCACCACGCCCACGGCCCCGCTTTCAGCCGCTCTTTTCAGCAGGAGCTGGATCTCGGGCTCCGTTACGCCTGGTAGGATGGGTCTGAGGAATAGTGAGACGTGGAGGCTTCTCCCGCTAAGGCGCCTGATCGTTTCCAGCCTTTCCTCGGGGCCGGGGGCTCTGGGCTCAAGCCTTGGATGGAGTTTGAATGTTATGATAGTAACTAGGACACTGATCTCCGGGTCCGAGCGTTTGAGCCCATCCACATCCATCTCTCCGAGGCTAGCCTTGGTTGAGATCTGGGTAGGGTTCCCCAGGTGTCTCTTCAGTGTCGAGATATAATCCAAGGTTTTGCCCCTAGTTTCGGGGAGAAACGGCTCTGTAACGGAGCCGAAAGCCAGCATTGTTCCCGAGCGTGATGGTAGCGTATAGGGATTTACGGCTATAGCGTACGCCATTTGGAGCGGTGTGAGGGGGTACTCTCTGGGCCTTAGGGGGAACCCCATGTCGGGGACATAGCAGTATATGCAGCTGTAGCTGCATCCTATGCCTGTATGTACTGTTAAGCCGCAGGGCCTAGGCTCTCTGCGTGCGTGGTGGTCCTTCTCGGCAACTCTGACCTCGCGTGGGTCTAGGCGGGATCGGAGTTTGTCAATGATGCGCTGCTTCTCATCGAGTAGCCCCAGGAGTACCAAGACGCTCCCCCATCTGGTATGAAATCGGGCCGGACCTGGAGGGGTGCCTTAGAGCCGGTATACTACAGGCTTCACCC